>JBGSXT010000213.1:0-7796 GCA_041751295.1 Mariniblastus sp. | reverse complement strand
AGTCGCCGACACACCCTCGGGACTCGAAGTATTTGACAGTGAACCCACTGGAAAAGGAAGAAATCATCCCCATGGACATTGGTTGACGTGCGGAGAAGGGGATCGAGCCATTGTTCCCAATGTTTTCAAGGGTCTCGGTTTGGCCGGTTCCGTCTCGATCATTGATACCGAGAGCGGTGATGTGCTTTCCGAGTTTACACACGATCCAAATGATCCATTGCGTTCCGCCCTGCTGATGCCCATTGCAGTAGGCGAATGTCATGTTGACGGAGTGTCGACGGCCTATGTCGCCAACCTGGTATCCGGTTTTGTTACCGTTATCAATGTGGATCAACAGGAAATCATCACGAATATCCCTGTCACGTTGACACCCGACGGTCAAACAGGGCTGAACCTGCTGCACACTTTACAGGGGCCAATCCAAACACCGGTTAGTCCGGATGAAAAATGGGTTGCCACCGCCGTGTTTTCGTTGACCACGGTTGATCGACCGCATGGTGCCGCAGATCATGTTGCCATTATTGATACGCACACAAATCAGGTTGTGGCTTATGTCCCGACTCCCGCTGGTACGCACGGAGTCAATTGGGGCATCAAGCTGGGTGGCGGCTACTACGCTTATGTCACCAACCAACACGCAAACGTACTCACCGTCATCGATCCGGATCCAAACGGCGATAATGACGGTTCCGATGCGGCCGCCGTCGGAACGATTTTGTTAAGCAATAATAGTAAAGGTGCCGGTGTTACGGATGGAACTGGTGGCCAGGGTGTCAAACCGCTTCCGATGACACATGATGGCTGGATCCAGAAGACCGTGGTGTTAGTCGGTTCCGGAGAACTATCTGATGAGGTCGAAAGTTGGATTTCATTGCTGACGGAAAACCAGAAAGATCCGGAATCTCTTCATGATGTTCTTATCGGGGACGTAAATCTTGATGGTGCAGTCAACTTGCTGGACGTAGCCCCGTTCGTCAGTCGACTAACTACGGGCACATTTCAAGCAGAAGCAGACGTAAATCAGGATGGTGCTGTCGACCTGTTGGATGTGCAGCCGTTTGTCGCGTTGTTGACTGGCTAGAGACAATATGAAACTGGATGTTTGGCTGTCCGCTGGCCGTCATGACCGGTACTTCTGTTGTTTTGATTGAACAAGATCCCCAATGGTTTCAAGTACGCCAGAAGGAATTTGATAAGGATTGGAGTGTCATCGTTTTAAAATAGTGCCAGAAAACGGCTGGGTAGAATGTACACCGCTCGCCGCAATGATGACAATTCACGATAAACCGAAACTAACGCCTGGCCCCCGCTCGCCAGAAGGAAAGGAGAAACGATTTGTATTACAATAACATCGTGCTGGTGATCCAGTTTTTACGGACCGCGAATCGCGACGATGAAATTTGTATTTGCATTATTGATGATCCGGACGGGTTGCAGAATTGTGTTGTGCGCCGTTGCGGCCGCGTGCCTCTGTCCGACCGTCGGGCTCGGCCAAACCGTTTCGCGAACGGTGCCTGTTGATTTTCGTGAACAGATCCAACCAATTCTGGCAGACAACTGTTTTGCCTGTCATGGGCCGGACGAAGGACAGCGGCAGGCGGGGCTGCGGCTGGATACGGAAGTTGATGCCAAAACGAGTGTGATCGTTGCGGGCAATGCGAACGACAGCGAACTGGTCCGACGCATTTTTTCTGATGACGAATCGGAATTGATGCCGCCGCCCGATTCCCATCGCAGTTTGACGAACGACCAGCGGGAATTGCTGCGACGCTGGATCGACGAAGGGGCTAAGTGGGAACGGCATTGGGCGTTTGAGCCGATTCAGGTGATCCCCCCTCCGGAGACGGATTCGACGTGGCCAATCAATGCGATCGACCGGTTTGTGTTGGCTCGCATGATTGAGCATGGGCTGGAGCCGTCTCCGGCGACCGATCGGCGAACGCTGATGCGACGAGCCTATTTTGATTTGATTGGCATCGCACCGACTCCGGAACAGGTCCAGGAATTTGTCGATGACCGAGGCGAAGATGCCTGGGAGAAGGTCGTCGACCGGTTACTCGTATCGCCCCATTATGGCGAACAGATGGCGGTGGCCTGGTTGGATGCCGCGCGGTTTGCCGACACGAACGGATTTCAAAACGATTTTGTCCGCAGCATGTGGCCGTGGCGGGATTGGGTCATTGAAGCGTTCAATCAGAATCTGCCCTACGACGAGTTCATTGTTCAGCAGATTGCCGGGGACATGCTGCCCGACCCGACTCCCGCTCAGTTGATCGCGACGGGGTTCAATCGAAATAACCGCTCGAACACGGAAGGGGGTTCGATCGAAGAAGAATGGCGAATCGAAAACTGTGTCGATCGGGTCGAGGCGACGTCGGCGACTTTTCTGGGGTTGACGATGGGCTGTGCCCGTTGTCACGACCACAAGTACGATCCGATCAGCCACAAGGAGTTCTACCAATTCTTTGCGTTCTTCAACAACATCGACGAGTTGGGTTTTTACAGCGAGGTTCGCGGCAACGTTGGCCCGCTGTTGAAAGTGCCGACGGCTGAACAGATCGCCGCCTTGGCCGAAGTGGATGCCCAATTGGAGAAAGTGAAGCAGCAGACCGAACCGAAACCGGGTCGAGCGGATGAAACGATTACAGCCTGGAAGGAAGAGTTCGCGGTCAATCCGATCGAGTTGCCCAAACCGGTTTATGAATTCGTTGGCTCTGCCGACGACCTACCTTTGGGAATCGGACCGATCGGGAAGTCAACGATATTTCCGGGTGCCGACAATGCGGTTGCCTCAATCGAGCCAGCCCCAGTCAATTTCGAACGCGATGTCCCGTTTTCCTGGACGGTTTGGATTCACGGCGATGCTCACGGAGCCGTGCTCGGGAAGATGGATGAATCCGCCGCTTTTCGAGGCGTCGATGGCTTCGCACAGGATGACGGGCGGATAAAGGTTCATTTGATTCACGAGTGGAGAGTGAATGCGGTTGCGGTCGTTTCAAAGAGTCGTATACCTGCCGGTGACTGGACGCATGTGACTGTGACATGGGATGGAAGTTCGAAGGCTGCCGGTTGCCAAATTTACTTTGATGGCCAACCGGTAGAAGTCGAAGTCGATATCGACGCGCTGACGGAAACGATTGCAACTGACGTGCCGTTGCGCGTCGGGCAACGGCGTCAAACGGATTTTTTCAAAGGAGAATTGTCGCATTTTCGCCTTTATGACTGCGAGCTGACTGCCGATCAGGTGTTGGCTGCGTTCAAGAATGCGGTTGTGGACCGTGCGGAAGTCGTTTCGTCCGCCGCAGTAGCTGAAGACGAGTCGAAGGTGTTTGCCGATTATGTAAGCGGCTTGGAAATGAAAGCTGCGCATCAGGAATTGGCAACGCTGCAGGCGACTCGCGATCGATTGGATTCCGAACAGCAAACAACAATGATCATGCGTGAGCGACCCGAGTATCGCGAAACGCATTTGCTGAAAAGGGGGCAATACGATCAGCCCGATATAACGGAAGCGTTTTGGCCCACAATTCCTGAAGCACTTCCGCAACTCGATGCCGAACAACCACCGAATCGGTTGGGATTGGCACGCTGGATGGTCGACGATCGAAATCCGCTCGTCGCCCGGGTCGCCGTAAATCGGGCGTGGATGAAATTCTTTGGACGAGGATTGGTAGAGACTCCCGACAATTTTGGTGTGCAGGGCTCTCCGCCCACGCATCCGCTGCTGTTGGACTGGTTGGCTGATGAGTTTCGCCGTTCGGGTTGGGATCTGAAGCGACTGCACAAACAGATTCTGACCAGTGCGACTTATCAGCAGTCGTCCAATTTAACGCCGGATCGACTGGCCGCTGATCCGGACAATCGCTGGTTTGCGCGTGGGCCACGTTATCGGATGTCGGCGGAGCAGATTCGGGATAACTCATTGGCGTTGGCAGGATTGCTGGTTGAGAAAATCGGCGGGCCTCCCGTCAGGCCCTATCAGCCGGCAGGTTTGTGGGACGAACTGGCGGGTGGTGCCAACAACGGGCCCTATGAAATTGATTCGGGTGAGGGGCTTTACCGGCGCAGTCTTTATACGTATCGCAAACGAACGGTCTCGCATCCCACCGTTTCAACATTCGACGCTCCGAGTTGGGAGATTTGCCAGATCAAACGGGGCCGAACCAACACGCCGCTGCAATCGCTGGCGCTGCTGAATGATGTGACGTATGTGGAAGCGGCACGCAGACTTGCCGAGCGAATGATCACAACGGGTGGCGAAACTCCGGAGTCGCGGATTCGATTCGGATTTCTGTTAGCCACACTGCGTGAACCGAATGAATTTGAGTTGACTACGCTGCGGGAGGGATACCGTGAATACCGGTCGTTCTACTCCGAAAATGAAGAAGCGGCGAAAGGGCTGTTGGCGACGGGTGAATCTGCAGTAGACGATTCGTTGCCTGCGGATGAATTGGCGGCGATGACTTCAGTGGCCTCGGTATTATTGAATCTTGATGAAGTGGTTACGAAAGAGTGAATCATGTTGCATCCGTTTGATAATTCGCTGCATTTCAACCGCCGGGCATTTCTAGGCGCGGCTGGATTGGGCCTTGGATCGATTGCTGCGATGGCCCTGAATTCATCGGCTAGCGACGCGCGTCAGCCGGATGGCATTGGCGATGACCTTGCCAACGGCTTGCCGCATCATCCCCCGACGGCCAAGCGGGTGATTTATCTGTTTCAGTCCGGTGCGCCCTCGCAATACGAAACGTTCGATTACAAACCGGGACTGACGAAATTGGCCGGTACGGAGTTGCCGGAATCGATTCGCGATGGACAGCGATTGACCGGAATGACCTCAGGGCAAACTTCGTTCCCTGTCGCGCCATCGATATTCGAATTCCAGCAACGGGGCGAGTCGGGAATGTGGGTGAGTGATTTGTTGCCGCACATTGCCACGATGGCCGACAGGATTTGTGTGGTTCGGACCATGTACACCGAAGCGATCAATCACGATCCGGCGATCACTTTTTTCCAGACGGGATCGCAATTGGCTGGTCGCCCCAGCATGGGCGCTTGGGTGGCGTACGGGCTAGGTTCGATGAATCAGGATTTGCCGAACTACATCGTGATGATCTCGCGCGGTACCGGGCGTGCCGCTGGCCAGCCGTTGTACGACCGGCTGTGGGGGAGTGGGATGTTGCCTGGTCAGTTTCAGGGGGTCAAATTGCGCGGCGGCAACGAACCAATTTTGTATTTGACCAATCCGGCTGGATGTCCGCCGCAAGTTCGACGGCGGATGCTGGACGATTTGCAGAAGCTGAACGGGCAGACGCTGCAACGAACGATGGACCCCGAAGTGGCGACGCGGATCGAGCAATACGAACTCGCGTTTCGAATGCAAACCTCAGTGCCTGATCTGGCCGACCTCTCAAGTGAAACGCAATCGGTGCTGGATCGATATGGACCCGATGTAACCAAACCAGGGACTTACGCCAGGAACTGCTTATTAGCACGGCGATTGGCTGAGCGCGATGTACGTTTTATCCAGTTGTTCCACATGGGTTGGGACCAGCACGACAATCTGCCGGATCACATGACGAAACAGTGTCGTGACACGGACCAGCCGACGGCGGCACTTTTGCAGGATTTGGACGAGCGAGGATTGCTCAAGGACACGCTGGTTGTTTGGGGAGGCGAGTTTGGGCGGACGGTCTATTGCCAGGGAACACTGACCGACAAGAATTACGGCCGCGACCATCACCCGCGCTGCTTTTCGATTTTCATGGCCGGTGGGGGCGTGAGACCGGGAATGGTTTACGGAACGACAGACGAATTCGGCTACAACGTTGTCGAAAAACCAGTGCACGTGAATGATTTGCATGCCACGATACTGCATGCCCTGGGAATCGATCATCGCCGACTTACTGTCCCCTGGCAGGGCCTTGATCTGCGGCTGTCGGGAGTTGAAGAGCGAAACCCGGTTTTGGAAATTCTAGCTTGATTGATCTGTTCGATTGAGGATTGAGCGAATTCGGGTTGCCTGTTTAGACAGCGATCCCATTGAGTCGTTACCAGCACGAAGCGCAAGCGAGTGAAATCGTCATAATTAATTACGACGAATTCACTCGCTTGCGCTACCTGCTGGTATTCATTTGCGATTCTGATTCAAAGCGGCTCTGTTCAGCGAGGCGATCGCTTAATCGATTGGGATAGCATGTTTTATTTCTGCCGTGTTATACTTGCGTTCCATGACTTCCAGTTTGCCTGATCCGTTTTATTTATCGCGCGCTCCACAGCTGAAGCGAGACGAGCAAGGGATCACCCGGATGATTGGTCATTTTGGAAAGATTGCCGACCTGTCGTTCGAATCAGTTTGATGGTGCATCACACGAAAACTTTGGCAACGATTCGCGAGCTGTCTGACCGGCTTGTAATAGCGCAACAGCCGATTCGAATCCTCGATGCAGTCAAATGGAACGACGCCGTCCGCCAGGAGTTTTTCCGAAATCATTTCCGGCGGATGCCCGCTGTCGATCGAAGTTTTTACGCGGAACAGAGATTGTCGTTCAATCCGGCGGAGAAACTTTCGGAAATGCTCGACATTGAGCTGGATACCAAACGTCAATTGGGCGAATACAACCCGATTGGCAGAATCATTCGGCGAATGGCGCTGGAATATGCCGATGCCGTGCGGATGATTCAGGCCCGCGGCACGAGGGACTTTTCCCGCTGGTCGCGAGATCTGTACGGCAGCGCCCACGATGTCTTTTATCAGGGCGAGCCGACGATGGCGGAGTTCGCCGAACTGATCGCCGGCGATTTGAGCAAATTCAACAATTCGCATGCGTTGCCACTTGATGAAAAAAATATTTCGGCGACTGACGCTGTCCAGTTGCTGCAAGAACGGCTGAACGAGTCAATTCCCGGAGCCGCCAATGTGGTGCACGTTAAACTGAGTGACGGAATTGTGGCCGATGCCGCTGCCGGTTCGAATTACATTAAGCTGCGATCTGATGCGATGTTCAGCAGCCGGGACTTGCGCTTGCTGGAGTGCCACGAAGGCTGGGTTCACCTGGGGACGACGATGAACGGACTCGCTCAGCCCTACTGCACATTCCTGAGCAAAGGCCCGCCATCGTCGACAATTACCCAGGAAGGCTTGGCGATTTTCGTCGAGAACCTGTCGTTCCGAAGTTACGCGGATCGGGTGCGACGAGTCACCAATCGAATTCGGGCGGTCGCGATGGCCGAAAATGGCGCGAATTTCATGGAAGTCTTCAAGTTTTTTCAACAACAGGGTTTTTCCGACGAGGAGAGTTTTGCCTGTGCCGCCCGGGTCTTCCGTGGCAGTACACCTGACGGACAGCCGTTTACCAAAGATGTAACCTACGTCAAAGGGTTCGTGCTGGTCTTCAATTACATTCAACTCGCGGTAAAACGGGGACTGCTGGACCGGATCCGATTGCTGTTTTGCGGAAAGACGACGTTGAGCGATTTGCGTACACTCAGCCAACTGGTAGCCGAAGGAATCGTCACTCCTCCGGCGTTTCTGCCGCCGCAAATCGCTGACCTGCACGGTTTAACCGCCTGGATGTGTTACGCCGGATTTCTCCGACAACTCAACCTTGAATCGATCGAGGCCGACTACTCCGAGATTCTGTAAGCGCATTGGCATCGTCAAAACCCGCCAATGCAAAACCTGGTTTTCTGACGTTCGAACCGCAGGAATTCCGTGGTGTCCCGGAACTCTGGACGGGAAGGATCGCAGAAGGCGCCTGTTTTCTTACATACCACCCTCGATTTTTTTCCACGAA
>JBGSXT010000212.1:0-5863 GCA_041751295.1 Mariniblastus sp. | reverse complement strand
ATCGTACCCATGCATTGAGAGTTGTCGCGACGGAAACGGGAATGAATAATGATTGATTTGAAATTTAAATTATTGTTGTTGGTTTTGTTGTGTGGAATCAGCATTTCGAGTGTTTTCGCACAACAACCGGAATATCAAATTCTTTCATTGGGACAAATGGGGGAAGCAGCCAGTGGAGGCCAGGCAGTTTCGGGAAACGGGCTGTTTGGTGCCGGGTTCAGCGACGCCGAAACTTTTCTATGGGAAACGAGTGGAACGATTACACCGTTGCCATCGGTGCCAGGGCGGCCGTTCAGCGTTCCGCAATGCGTTAACGATTCGGGAACGGTCGCCGGAATTGGGGCCACAACTTTTTTTGGATCGAATGCCCTGCCGGTGATCTGGAAAAATGGCAATGCTGTTGTACTTTTGCTGCCTGGCGGAGAAACAATTGGACGTGGCTACGGGATCAATAACGCCGAGACAGTTGTCGGATCGGTTGATGGCGGCTCTGCAGAACGGGCTGCCATGTTTTCCGAATTGGCGGCCGGATCGGAATTGACTCAAACGCTGCCTGGAGGTGGCGTTCTAACAACAGCTTACGGAGTGAACAACGCGGGCCGAATTATCGGTCAGGGGACGGACCCCGGAAATGCAGCAGTTACCAAAGGATTCTATCTGGATCCGGGTGATTCCCAGGCGACAGATATCGGTGCTTTAACCGACATTGGACACAACAGCGCCATTGCTTTTGCAGTCAGCAGCAACGGACTGATTACCGGCTCCAGTTCATTCAACAGCGGAGTCAACGGACGAGCTTTTCTCTGGAGCAGCACCAAGGGAATGCTCGAAATCGATTTGCCAACCGGCGCGTCAAGTGCCAGTGGCCGAGGCGTGAACGATGACGGCTGGGTTGTCGGAAACGCGGGTGGAGTCACGTCGTTACCCTTTTTGTACGATGGCACAGCCACGTATTTGTTGAATGATTTGATCGTCGAGGGAGGTGGCGGTTGGGATCTGACCGCCGGGACTTCCAACGGCGCGTTTTCGATTTCCAACAATGGAACCATTTTTGGTCGGGGCCTGCAGAATGGTCAATTGACTGCCTTCGCGATGGTCCGACAGTTGATACTTGGCGATATTAATGGAGACGGAGTTGTCAGTCTTCAGGATGTTACGCCATTCGTTGATTTGTTAACATCAGGAGACTTTCAGGCGGAAGGGGACATCAACGGTGATGGAACTGTCGATCTCTCAGACGTTGCACCATTTGTCAAATTGTTGTCAAGTTGAACCAGTGTCGCGTTTTCCAACCGTAACCTTTCACGCCGGTGGGGTCTGACGCAGTTTTCGGCATTAAAAAATATGATTTTGCGAAACCAGCCGGTCGCCGAAAAGTGGGTCTGACCCCCTCTGAAGTGGGCCGCCAGCAAACCACTGTGAACGGTTACGTCCAATTGATGTGGACAGCTGCGAACTTTCGATGAAATTGGATTCAGGAACGAACGAAAGGCAGGAAATTGAAATGGCGAATCAAATGCAGCCGCTCTACGACGAAATCCAGGCAGTCTACGACAAGGATCATTCGACTGACTTGGTGACGCTGTTTTTGGATGAAGAACTGATTTACAGTTGCGCCTATTTTGAACGCGATGACATGACACTCGCGGAGGCACAATACGCCAAGCTGGATTTGTCGCTGGGCAAATGTGATTTGCAGCCGGGTCAGACGCTGTTGGACATCGGCTGTGGCTGGGGCGCATGCAGTTATCGTGCTGCAGAAAAGTACGGGGTGAATGTCATCGGAATTACGCTGGCCACCGACCAGGCGGCCTACTGTCATGAGAAAATGAAGCGTCTGCCGCCAGGATCCGGCAAAGTGGATATCCGCGTTCAAGGCTGGGAAGAATTCGAGCAGCCTGTCGATCGCATCATCAGCATCGGTGCTTTCGAACACTTTCCTCAAAAACGACACGGGCAGTTTTTCGAAAGTTGCCTGTCCTTGTTGCCCAAAGGTGGCCGGATGCTGTTGCATACCATTGTCCAGTACAACTATCAGAATTCGAAGCTCAGGACTATTCCGCTGACCCATGAAAATATCCTGTTCGCCAAATTCGTTTCGAGAGAGATTTTTCAGGGAGGAAAACTTGTCGACCCCGATGAGATTCTCGCGTCGGCTAGAAATGCCGGATTCGAAATTGAACGGACGCATGCGTTTGGGGGATCCCATTACGCCAAAACGCTCGACATCTGGGCGGAGAGCCTGGCAGCAAAACGGGAACAGGCCATCGCGCTGAAGTCGCAAGCCGACTACGACCGTTTCATGAAATACCTGACCGGCTGTGCCGACCATTTCCGCTCCGGCCACGTTGATCTTTATCAATTCACATTGCAAAAAGCCTGATGTGCAGCGCTGCACCGGGTGTAACGGTTCACAATACCCCCCCAACCCTGAACGGACAGAACAAACCAGCCCAAGACAAAAGGAACAGAATAGGAACGGGGGGCATATTGCAATTTGCCCCCGTCCCCTCTTGGACTATGGACCGGTTAACAAGTCGACGAAACCTGCCACATCAAGCAAATTTACTTGCCCGTCCATATTGATGTCGGCTGCGGGGATGAAGGTGCCTGTCGTGATCGCCGATACAAAGGGTCCCACATCCAACAAGTTGACGATTCCATCGCCATTGATATCACCCAGGATAAAGGCTACTGCGACTAGAATATTGAGCGTGTCCCCTCCAGTTGGTCCGATGGTGTCAATGGAGAGCTGTCCAACGCCGCCAGGCAGCGAAAGTAGTAAAATGTCCGAGTTGTTGTCGTTAAGTCCAGGAGTGGTGGTCACGCTGAAGTCACCTGTGGCCGGATTCAATGTAACATCGTCGTTAAATTCAACGACGCCTGGGGATAACCAAGTGTGATCGAAGGATGATTCAATCTGAGTAAATCCTGTCAATTCCATTGGCGCACCAAGAATGTCGAATCCGGTCAGGCGATATCCGGGATAGTCAATCGTTCCGTGACCGAAGTTGCCCAGACCTAAAATCAATCCCGACGAATCTGAAACAGACGAGAAATCGATCAGTGTTGCCCAATTTTGATTGAAGATGGCATTTCCGGCGCCGACGGATTCGGCATTTGTAGGCGTGAACGGCACATCGTCGAACTGGATCGCAAAAGGAGAAGTGCTAGTCGCTACGCCTTGCACCGACACTTCGACGGAGCCATAGCCGGGAGCATTTGTGGAGGCCGTCTGGCTGGTTGGAAATGTCCACGAAGTCCAGTGAAATTCATCATCGGCATTTGTGGTCGATGTGATGGTAGAGATTGCCGCGATAATGCAATAGAGCTTGAAATAAGTTGTGGTTTTCATGCTTGTTGTCCAAATTCTGTTGAGTGAAAATCGTGTAGAACGTTCCGTCATGGCTCCCTTGGTGTCGGTTCGCTCATGAAGGTCTCGCTATCTATCAGTGCGACAACCGACCAGTGAACCCTTCATCAGAAATATTGGGCGAACAGTAATGGGACGGGGGTTATTTGGCAATTTGCCCCCCGTCCCTTTCTTGCCTATCAGGCACCGTGGCAAACGCGCGTTCGCGCCGGAACCGAAAAGAAGTTTGGTAATCGCAAGTCATGACAACCCATGACATGAAACTAACCCGTCAAGAGTTCGACGAAGGGTTGGACATCGAGCAGGTTGACGAATCCGTCGCCATTAATATCCGCTGCCGGGATAAAAGTCCCGCTGGTTATCGCCTCGACAAACGGAGTTACGTCTAACAGATTGACCACACCATCGCCGTTGACGTCTCCGGGAATTTGTTTTGCGACAGCCGCGAAGAGCATGTAGGTGGGGCCGTCCAATTCGGCGCCGGACGCAAAGACGTCGACAAAGGCCCCGGTCGTACCGTCATAGCGCAGCACCTGGTCGGTGCCAAAGCTGCTTGCGTATAGGTTGCCATCGGGAGCGAAAACCGCGTCGAGGGGGGTGCTCATTCCACCACCAGAGGCGAAGACGCCGATGAAGGCTCCAGTCGCGCCGTTGTAACTCAGCACGTTATTTGAGCCTGGATTGCTCACGTACAGGTTTCCGTCAGGGCCAAACGAGAACCCCTGCGGATTGTCCAGACCGCCGCCGGACGCGAAGACTCCGAGAGAAACCCCAGTCGTCCCGCTGTAACGGTGGATCGCATCGCTGTCGGTGCCGGCCACATAGAGGTTGCCGTCTGGGCCGAACAAGACGCAGTCGGCCTGAGCGAGTCCGCCGCCTGACGCGAAGACATCGATAAACGCCCCTGTGGTCCCGTTGTAACGCAGCACCTGGTTGGTAAAGGCGCTACTGACGTACAGGTTACCGTCCGGACCGAAGACCAATCCCTGAGGGCCGTCCAGTCCGCCGCCGGACGCGAAGAGCTCCAGGAAGGCCCCGGTCGTGCCGTGATAGCGCAGAACCTGATCTGTGTTGAGGCTGGTGACGTAGAGGTTTCCGTCTGGTCCGAGCACCAGATCCTCGGGGCCGTCAAGCCCACCGCCCGAGGCAAAGATACCGCCGAAGGCCCCAGTCGTCGAGTTGTAAAGCAGCACTTGGTCATTGTTGAAGCTGCTGACGAAGAGATCCTCGCGTGCGGCGGCGGGGAGGCTCACCGCGATTGAAGCTAATTCAAATGTGAAAAGTACGAGGAGGAGACTTAGGTTGCGTGTCAGCAAAAAAAATGTGCAAATTGTCTTCATTGATTGATTTCCTTGAAATGCCAGATTGTTGATGCCACGGTTCCAGTGCGGAACGGTGCGCAGGGTCGCTATCTATCAGTGCGACATGCGTCCAGCAAACCCCTCACAGGAAATATTGAAATTCAGGGATCGAGGATCCGCTGGTCCGCCAGTTCGGAGTTGAACCACGCTTTGGCGGGATTCCAGAAGCGTTTGACATTGGCCAACGAAACGCCGAGCGCCTCTGCCGTTTGTGGCATCGTGAGTACAACCAGGAAACCTGGCGTTAGAAGGTTAGCTTTGAATGACAGGCGAGCGAGTGAATCGTCACATTGTCATTTTCGTGTGTCTTTCCCATCATTCTGTTCGTGCTCTTCCAACTTCTTCTGCCACTCCGCGGCCTTGTTTTTATCCCCCGTCGATTCGTAGAGTTGCACCAGTCTTTCGAGGGACTCCCGCAACCGACGGTCTGCATCCCGTTGTGGCGTCTTGGCCTCGACTTGTTTCAGTCCCTCGTGGCCGGCCAACAGCAGCGGTTCGGCCTCGGCGTATTTCTTCTGGCTGAGCAGACTGCCGCCGAGCACGGACTTGGTGCAGAAGGTGCCCCAGGCGTCCGGTTCCTTCCTCTTACGGATCACCAAACACTCGCGCAACAGCAGTTCAGCATCGGCATACTTGTTTTGCGCCACCAGGTTCGCGCCGAGTGGGTGAAGTTCTGCAGCATATTGCGGCGAAACGTCCCCGGCCTTTTCTTTCCAGAACTTGGCCAGTTCGCGCCACAGAGGCTCGGCTTTCTCCGGCTGGTACAACCTGTCGTAACAGTCGGCCAGGTTTCGCAAGCAGGTCTGGGTGAACGAGTGATCCAGGCCGAGTTTGCGGCGTGCTCCGGAAACTGCCTCGAGAAAGAGCGGTTCGGCCTGGTCCAGCCGGTCCATTTCGCGGTACAAAGTTGCCAGGTTATTCATACTGTTGAGTGTGTCGGGGTGGTCGTTGTCGAGCGTCGCTTTCCGCCTCTCGAATGTCTCTTTGTCAATCAGCAGGGCCTTGTCGAGATTTCCGGCGGCCTTGTGCGTCGCGGCCAGGTTGTTCATGCTGCGCAGCGTGTGGGGATGGTCGGGGCCAACCGTCACCTTCTGCTTCTCCAGTGACTTTTCAAAAAGCGGCTAGGCCT
>JBGSXT010000211.1:0-2138 GCA_041751295.1 Mariniblastus sp. | reverse complement strand
AACGTATTTTTCCAGCGCGTCTAACGTGGTCTCCACCAAGTCTCGCTTGCTGGCCTCGTATTCGTCGTCCGTCAGTCCGGACCAATCCTCATAATTGGCGTTGGTGCTGGAGACGATCAGGAACCGACCCTTTCCTTCCGGTCGGATATCCGGGTAGTAAAAAGAAAACGTCCGGCTGGTGATGTTTCGACTCAATAGCAGATCGGTTTGGAACGCACTGGCGGTGGAGCAGAAAAGCAAGTCGCCCGTTTCGCGATCAATTTCGTCCCCTTCCGCGAGCGCCATATAAACCTGGGTACTGGAGTTGTTCAACCGCACTTCCCGCGCCTGTTGGACAAATTGCGAGTCGAAATATTCTTCACCCGTCAAATTGAAAATCGTGCTCCGCAAATTGGCGTTGGAAATCACACACGTCGTCTTGATTTCGCGACCGTTGACGGTCACCGACCGTATCCGGCCACGTTCAATCCCGATCTTTTCGACATCACAGCGAATTCGAATATCGACGCCGCTGCGTTTCATTTCCTGTTCCATTGAGCTGATCAGAAAATCCGTTCCTCCCTGGAAAGTAAATACTCCTTTGGACATGAAATTCGAAAACACGATGCCGTAGGTCAGTGCCGGATCTTCCAGCGTCGACCCGTTGGCGTAAGTGATCGGCTCCATCAATAACCGGATCACATCTTCACGGCCCGGAAAAAAACGATCGAACAGTTGTCGCGTGGTCAACGATTGATCGTCATAAAAATTCATGTTGCGGGCCGTGTCGAAAAACCCGTCCACAGTCGCGGGCTCGATCCCAAATTGGTTCGTCAACAGATTGGTGAAGTCGACCCGGTTAAAGCTCGTCGTCAGCGAGAAATTCGGATTGTCGAACCGAACGTGATGCAGTTGTACAATCGAATCAGCGATTTCATTTGACCAGTAGCGGCGGCAGCTCTTGACCATTCCGAATGGAAAACCGTGCAGCGAAATATCAAAAATGTGCCCGCCTGGCCGTTTGAACCAGGTCGCCATGCCCCCCAGTTTGTAATGCTGTTCGAGCAGCAAGACGCTGCGCCCTTCCCGAGCCAGAATATTGGCTGCGGTCAAACCACCCAGTCCGCTGCCGATGACGACGACATCGTAGGATTCAGCAACTCCTCGAAGAAAATCTTTTGGCATTGTCGGAAAATAGAGGATTACGCAAGCACTGCGGATAGAGCGAATATTCGGACCAACGCGAATCGGCCCGGCGAGCCTCTATTGTGACGAATTCCGCAGAGTTTCAAGAGCATACCTGCCGAAAAACTGAATTCGAACGTTTGGGCGAAGCAAATCAATTCGAATGATTAGCCGCATTTTCATGCACAGCGGTGGGAAGCGAATGATGTGGCCTGGGCAGCGAGCTTAAACGGGCACAGGCACCACCGGCCGCTAGTCGATGGGAATCTAGGAGCATATTCATCAAGTCGACGATGCTCAATGCTTTCAATTTGCTCAAAGCACGTTTTTTATGTTTGTCGACGGTTTGATGGCAGACATCCAATTCGCTGGAAATGCTTTTGGTCGTTTTGCCACGCAGCGACAGCCACGCAACCTGCTTTTCTTTACTCGTCAGGTTGTTGATTCTCAAACGAATCGCCAATGGCGAAAGATCATGACCCGAATCGGAAAAACAGGCGTTTCGAATCGCATTGCGAACCTTTTCTGGATCGTTGGTATTTCTCAATATCGAATGGGCACCTCGTTTGGCTGCTTCAGCGGCCGCACTCACGGAAGAACTATTGGTCACCATCACAACCGGCATCAATCGGGACATCAAATTGATGTTGGGATAATCCAGAAAGTCATCCTCCATTGTCGTGAATATACAACTGGGCCGCAACGTTTGAAAACAATCGACGTAGTCGTTGCGGGAATTGACCGTGCATACCTCGAACGAATTGGACTGGTCATTCAGGAGTAGCGGTGTGACTTTGAGATTGTTTGCGAATACAAGGTAATGATTGATTACCGGCTTGGGGGGTTTGGAAGAATTGTCGTTGTACATATCACTTGCCTCTAGTTCCGATTCGATGTTAGCCGAAGAAAATCGCGAAAAGCAGCCATGCAAAATTCACTCCAGTCGTCCTTCTATAACCGCTGGAAAATCGTAG
>JBGSXT010000210.1:0-3794 GCA_041751295.1 Mariniblastus sp. | reverse complement strand
CAGCGTAACGGGCGGTGTCGCCCAACAACTCTTCAATGCGCAGCAGCTGGTTGTATTTCGCCATGCGATCGCTGCGGGACGCGGACCCGGTTTTGATCTGGCCCGTATTCAAGCCAACCGCCAGATCGGCTATTGTCGCATCTTCCGTTTCCCCACTTCGATGGCTGGCGACGCTGCGGTAACCGTTTCGAGTTGCCAGCTGAATGGCGTCGATCGTTTCCGACAACGAGCCGATCTGATTGACTTTGATCAGAATGCAATTCGCAATGCCTTCATCGATACCCCGCTGCAGTCGCTTGGTATTGGTCACAAACAGATCATCTCCGACCAATTGCACTCGATCCCCCAACCTGTCAGTCAGCATTTTCCAGCCGTCCCAATCGTCTTCGCTGCAACCATCTTCGATCGAACAGATCGGAAACCGATCGACCCAATCCGCCAGAAAATCGACCATCGCACCCGAATCCAGTTTCCTGCCGTCAATCGCGTAGACGCCCGACTTGGAGTCGTAGAATTCGGTAGCTGCCACATCCAACGCGATTCGAACCTGCTCGCCAGCCCGATATCCCGATTTTTCGATCGCCGACATGATCAACTCAAGAGCTTCGCCGTTGCTGCCAAGATTCGGTGCAAATCCACCCTCGTCCCCAACCGCCGTATTAAGTCCCTTCCCGGCAAGGACTTTTTTCAAGTGGTGGAAAATCTCGGTTCCACAGCGGAGCGCGTCGCTGAATCGGTCGAATCCCAGCGGCATCACCATGAATTCCTGTACATCAACGGAATTGTCGGCGTGCTGGCCACCATTGACGATATTCATCATCGGCGCTGGCAACAGGCCCGCTGCGGTGCCGCCCAAATAGCGAAACAAGGGTTGATTGTTAAAATCCGCTCCGGCTTTCGCAACGGCCAATGAGATCCCCAAAATCGCATTGGCTCCCAGATTCTGTTTGTTCTCCGTGCCGTCCAAATCGATCATCGTTTTGTCGACTAGCGCCTGATCGGTGCCCGGCAATCCGATCAAGACCTCGGTCAACGGACCGTTGATGTTCGCCACTGCTTTGGACACACCTTTGCCCAGATATCTTGTCTTGTCGCCATCACGAAGTTCCCAGGCTTCATGGGCGCCCGTACTTGCGCCGCTGGGCACCGCCGCCCTGCCGAACGAACCGTCGGCCAATATCACATCGACTTCGACGGTCGGATTACCCCGACTATCTAAAATCTGTCGGCCTCGAATCTCAACGATACTGTTCATCTGAATTTCCGGAATTACCTGGTTACAAATTGGTTGAAGACCCTATCTTCTCCGGCAGGCGCTTTTTCGAAAGGGGGTAATGACTGCAATCAAAGCTATCCAGAATGGGGTCTGCCCGGTAATCTGAGCAATTCTAGCATTGCTGATTTTGGAACGTGCCGTCGAGATGTTCACAGGTTTAATTGAAGAAGTTGGAACTATCGCTGCCCTTACCGCTGATGGCTGCAGTGCCAAGCTGCTGACGATCGAGGCCCGCATCGTCAGTGAAGATGCTCGGATTGGCGCGAGTATCGCCATCAATGGATGTTGCCTGACCATCGTCGGCATCGACGCCCGAAAACTGGATTTTCAGGCAGGTTCAGAGACTTTGAGTCGCACGAATCTGGGGCAATTGGTGGTCGGAGATGCGGTTAACCTGGAACGGGCCGTTGCCGCCGGGGATCGCCTTGGTGGACATTTCGTTTCGGGCCACATTGATGCGATTGCCACTGTCATTGACCGAACGAATGCAGATGCATGGTCGACATTTTGGTTCAGCGTTCCTGGCAGCTTGACGCGACAAATGGCGTCAAAAGGCTCGATTGCTGTCGATGGTGTCAGCCTGACCGTGGTCGAAGTCGAATCCGACCGGTTCAGCGTGGCGTTGATTCCGCATACACTCGCAGAAACTACTTTGGGCCAGCGTCAGATCGGCGAAGCGGTAAACGTTGAGACCGACATACTGGCAAAATACGTGCAGCAGCAAGTGGAGCAACAGAAAGTGCAGAAACCGGCAGATGTCTAGAAATCGTCAAACCATTTCCTATCTCAACCGCCGATTTGCCGAAGTCGGCTTGAACCCGAATAAACGACATGGCCAGAACTTTCTGATCGATCTCAACCTGATCGAACTGTTGGCGAGCTCGGCAAAACTGACTCCGGATGACGTTGTCCTTGAAGTGGGTACCGGAACCGGATCGCTGACTGGCCTGGTAGCCGCCCAGTGTGCTCATGTTGTCACCGTCGAGATTGACGAACATTTGCACCAATTGGCCCAGGAGGAGCTGGAGGAATTCGACAACATTACTTTTCTGCATCAGGACGCTTTGCGGAATAAGAACAACTTTGATCAGCCGGTTTTCGACGCCATCCAAATTGCCATGGATGAATACCCCGGCTCGATCTTCAAACTGGTTGCCAACCTGCCTTACAACATTGCGACGCCGGTCATTTCCAATTTGCTGCGTGGCCCGCTGGTTCCTGAATCAATGACCGTAACGATACAAAAAGAGCTTGCTGATCGCTTGATGGCCCCGCCCAACACACGGGATTATGGTGCGCTCAGCGTTTGGTTCCAGAGTCTGTGCGACATCGAACTGGTTCGAGTGATGCCTCCGACCGTGTTTTGGCCGCGGCCGAAAGTCGATTCGGCCATTCTGCATATTGAACATCGCCCCGACAAACGGACTCAAATAACGGACACGGATTTTTTTCAAATCTTCACCCGTCGGATTTTTTTTCATCGCCGGAAATTTCTGCGCAGCGTTGCGATCAGTGCTTTCAAGACCAAATTGGAAAAAAGCGACATCGATGACGTGCTGGCTGAGCTCGAACTGGGCCCCCAGACTCGCACCGAGCAATTGTCGATCGCCGTCCTGCAAAAATTGGGCGAAGCATTTCGAAAAAAGTGTCTGGACGTTGTTGGTGCCGCACAGTTCGACGACTGACCAACAGACTTGATGGGTTTCCGCTAATTCTGTCCGGATTGGCGGGGCATCAGGTCCAGGACAGCCGTTGCCAGCGACAAAACTCCGGTGGTCAACGAACCTTCAATGTCGGGATGAAACAGGGGCGAATGCAGCGACGGGGGCGGGGTGCCAAGTTTTTGATATCGATCCAGACGATTCTGATCGACAACGCCGAGCGAATACATCAGGCTGGGGATCCCGCTGCGGCCAAAGTGGCTGAAGTCTTCGCCCCCCATGCTGAGTTCTGATTCCGTGACTTTTCCTTCGCCGAACTTCTGCTCGAACAATTTGAAAACCCGATCGGACAGTTCCGGGTCATTGGACAGTGCTGGCGTCCCTTCCGATACCGTGACCAGCGGCTCTTTCGCGTTTACACTCATCGCAGCAGCCTTGGCTTTTCGCCGAATCGCGTCGATCAGTTGCTTCCGGTCTTCGTCGCCATAACTGCGAACGGTCAGTTGTAGGTGGCAATTGTCGGGAATAATATTGTGTTTGGTGCCGCCGTGGATGGAACCGACAGTGATTACTGCCGGATCAATCGGATCCATTTCCCGCGACACGATCGTTTGGATGTCGAGGACCAGTTTCGCTGCCAGCACGATCGGGTCAATCGTCGTGTGCGGGTAAGCACCGTGTCCGCCGCGACCGTAAACTTCAATGTCCACGCTATCGACGTTGGCCATCGCAAAACCGCCCCGCAGAGAGATCGACCCGCTCGCCAGCGCTGCGTGGCAATGCAACGCCAGCGCAAAATTTGGCTTGCCGAATTTCTCGAATAGCCCAGCTTTGATCATCGCCATCGCTCCGGAACC
>JBGSXT010000209.1:0-5496 GCA_041751295.1 Mariniblastus sp. | reverse complement strand
CGCATCGATATGGCACAGTTTCTGCAGCGACTGGAACGATTGGAGCTGGCGGAAAACGGTGCCACAGAATTCTATTTGAACGATCATTATCAAAGTCTGCTTTGGTCCGATGATCCGGAGTATCAGCAGCTGGCTCTGAAGCTGCAAACCCATTATCGCAACGCAAATTTTCGCGTATCTGTTTCCGAAGAACTTCTCAATCGAATGGTGCCCGATGTTCCTGATTCACAGGAACCGTTTCGGGACACGGTCCTGGGCGCTCAAGTAGTCGGCCAAAGTCGCATCTCCAATCAGATCCACATTGGTCTGATCCCCGATCCGAATCAGATTTCCATGCGACTGGTAACCAATGGCAATGTCCAATCGCGTACGACTGCGACTCGCAGCGGCGTCGTGGTGGAAAACGAAGGTCATTCCCGATTTCGCGTGATCAAACAACTGGCCTTCGGGAAATATGGAATCTTTGCCTATCGACCGGAAACGACATCGCAAGTCAAGCAGAAAGTCGTCGGACTAAGTTCCGACCTCGACCGGATTCCGCCCCTGGGCTGGGTGGTGCGAAAAATCGCCCGCAACAAGATCGAAGAGCAGGCTCCTTTTACGAGACGTTACACCAAGAACCAGATTGAATCCAAGGCCGAAACCCGCTTCGACCAGGAAATCGAGCAGCATTTGCACGAACTGGAAACGACGCTGACGGAAAATCTGTTGCATCCGCTGATCGCGATGGATTTGGAGCCCGATCCGGTTGAAATCAGCACCACTGCGGATCGGATTAACATTCGCTATCGTCTGGCTGGCCGCGACCAGATGGCCGCCAACACAGCCCGGCCCAGAGCAGAACAGGATTGCCTGATGAGTTTGCAGATTCATGAGTCGGCGATCAACAACATCATCAGCCGATTTGAATTTGCCGGCAAGAAATTCAACAACGATGAAATGGCAGAATATTTGAATCGCGTTTTTCAAACGGGATTCATCGTCGATGACGGAAAGAAGCGCAGCAAGGCCGAATTTGAGTTTGCACCTTTTGATCCGATTCGAATTGATTTCGAGGAAAGTCGAATCGCGATTTCAGTCAATCTGAAGTCGTTTCGTATCGGCAATGGCAAGCGTTGGCAGAATCTGAATTTGAAAGTAATCTACGATCCGCAAATCGAAGCGGGATTCCGGATGAAATTGACGCAAAGCGTTGAGGGACTGCGGATCAAGGGAAAACGACTGAACGTCGGCGACCAACTGGCCATCGGAGTCATCTGCGAAGTCCTGTTCCCCAATCAATTTGAAGTCGGCCTGATGCCCGCCAGGCTGGGTCAGCAGTTGAGCGTCTCCAATTTACAGCCCACGCAGTTTGTCGTCTCCAATGGCTGGCTCGGAATCAGCGTCGGCGACGCCCCGCAAACGGCCACCAACCACCGCCAGTACCAGCAGAGTCACAGTCTCCCCAATCGCAATCACCGCTAATCGACGTCGGTGAGACAAACTTGGCCATGATCGATATCCCAAAGCCGGAAAGTTGCTGATCGCGGCGCAAAAAAAGATGCCGCCTGATCACGTCATGAATCAGTCGGCACCATTTCGGCTGTTTTTTGTTGATTTGCTATCGGTAGCGGGTGCTCAGCCCGGAATCCAATGAACTCAAGCCGCGCCGAACGGCTTGAGCGCGGGCAGTTCGATGGTTCGGATCGACTTTCGGAGGCGGGCTCGCGATTCGACTCGAGTTCGCCTGACCGCTGTTACAAGTTGAACAGCCTCCGCCATTGCAGTCTCCGCCGCATGACCCGTCGCCGCACGATCCGTCGCCGCAACTGGAGTCGCCGCAACTGGAACTGAAATCGCAGCCACATTGACTCGCCGCATTGCCACAGCCATCACAGAATCGTTTTCCATAGAGTCCGCCAACGCATCCGAACAGCAGTCCGGGTCTCCAGCAAAACGGCACACAGGGTCGGGCTCCGCCCCCAAAGTCGCTGCCGCAACAGGGGTCGCAGGCATCAGGAGGCGAACTGGTCCACTCGCCATAGTATGCTTCGCCGCAACCGCCGCCGCAGACAATTGATCTTTTGACATTGGCCAAAGTGCCGAGCGGACCACAGGCTACCGGTATTCTACCGAACCCCGCATCGTCGCAGTCGTTGCAGTTGCCCGGACAGGGTCCACAACCGCCAGCTCCCGGACCACAGCAACAGCCTGTCATCAAGGCAACCAGCGAAACGAACGACAGCATCAACGAATAGCGTATTAACATCCCCGAGATTCCCCCTACAAAAATCTGTTGGGCACAGCCGACAGGTCGCCCCGTTTGGTAAATTCAGTATCGACCAGCCGCCTTGCTGCAATCAGGAAAATCGTTTCAATTGCCAAACTTTGCAAGCAAGCGTTAGCGCATTGTTTGCGTTTCGAAAAATTCCATTGGACCAGGCTCCGGCTGGCGCGAGGGAATTTCGGTGCCAGCATGAATCCAGAATCACAAAAAGTTAATTTTTTTGACAACCCAATGCGTGTCGATTGGTTAATTTTTCGTTCACTTCAATGGCGCATCTACTCGCTGCTCGTGGTTTCCCTGCTAGCTGGCTGTACTTCATCCGATAGCGCAAAAATTGTTGGCCAATGGAAAATTGCCGAAGCCGCAAAGCTCTCGGAAAAGATTGTCAACGATGAAGATGCCGATTCCAGCGAATCCACGATGACGGTGCAGTTTGATCGTTCAGGAAAATTGCGTACGAACACATCGATGGGCAATATCAAGTCGACCAAACATGGATCGTGGCGATTCCGCGGTTACGACGAACTGAATGGTCAACAAATGCAAATCGAATGCACGCTGGGAATGCAGACCACCGAACACGATATCGAGTTTCAGGACGACGACACGATCGTGTGGATTCCCCCCAATCTGGCCGGAACTTCGCAGAAAGTTCGTTTTATTCGCGCGAAAAATTAATCCGGATAGAATATTAAGCGGACTTGTTTTCGCAATCCCATCCTGCATTATGGGTTCGAGTAAAATGGCAACGTCATAAAACTTACAAATGGACTCTGCAGTGCAACAACATTTTGACGTGGCGGTCGTTGGAGGTGGAATTCTTGGACTGGCCCACGCCTGGATGGCGGCCGAGCGGGGCTTGAACGTTGTGTTGTTTGAGCGGGACCAGCGCGCAACCGGTGCGTCAGTGCGAAACTTTGGCATGATTTGGCCAATCGGCCAACCCGACGGAGAGCTCTATGAATTGGCCATGCAAAGTCGACAGTTCTGGCTGCAGCTGAAATCGAAGGCCAATGTGTGGGTCAACGAATGCGGCAGTATTCACCTTGCCAGAAATAACGATGAAGTTGCCGTGCTTGAGGAGTTTGTTGCCGAAGGAAATCGCTTCAACGAAATCCGGATGTTGACGGCTGCCGACGTAGCTCGCAAATCGAAAGGAGCCAATCCGGCCGGTCTGCTGGCCGGCCTATGGAGCGACGCCGAATTGTGCGTCAATCCGCGAACGGCCATCGTGCAGCTGAATTGCTGGCTGGAATCCGAATTCCGAGTCGCGACAATGCGAGGGACGACAATTCGCAGCGTCAAAGGCAAAAAGTTGCGGACCGCGTGTGGCATAGAATATCAGGCCGATCGAATTGTGATCTGCAGCGGCAGCGATTTTGAAACGCTGTTCCCCTGTCATTATCGCAACGCCGGTTTGATCAAGTGTAAACTGCAAATGTTGGCGACCGGCCAACAGCCTCGTCAATGGCAGCTGGGACCGCATCTGGCCGGAGGGCTGACGTTGCGTCACTATCGCTCGTTCGAAAAATGCCCGTCGATTTCCCGACTGCGTGAACGGGTCCGTCGGGATGCGCCCTTGCTGGATAAATATGGCATCCATGTGATGGTGTCCCAGAACGATGCCGGAGAAGTTATTCTTGGGGATTCTCATCTGTACGGCGACGACATCTCGCCGTTCGATTGTGCGCAAATCGACGAATTGATCATCGCGGAACTGAAACAACTGATCGCGATTCCAGATTTTACGATCCAACGGCGCTGGCACGGAATATATGCCAAACATCCGCAGCAACCGATGGTCGTCATCGAACCGCAGCCGAACTGCCGGATTGTGACGGCTCCCGGTGGCGCGGGAATGACGCTTGCCTTCGGATTGGCCAATCGGACTTGGAAAGACTGGTGAGAACGATGGCCGAACCGAATCGGATACGAGCGGTGGTTCTGGATTGGGCGGGCACGATGATCGATTTTGGCTGCCTCGCACCGGCAAGAGTCTTTCAGACTCTGTTTGACAAAGAAGGCGTTGGGATCACGATCAAGCAGGCCCGCGAACCGATGGGCATGGCCAAACGTGAACACATCGCGGCGTTGTTGCAGATCTCGGGAGTGAGAGAAAGCTGGCGGACGAAATTCGGTCGAGATCCGGCGGACGTCGATATTGATCGTCTGTTCGAAAATTTTCTGCCACTGCAGCTGGCGGTGATTGCCGATCATTGCGATTTGATTCCCGGCGCACTGGCCGTGTTTGAGTGGTGCCGGGAAAACGGAATCCGCGTCGCCTCCACAACCGGTTATACACGGGAGATTATGGAAGCCGTTATTCCGTTGGCCCGCGCAGCCGGTTACGAACCGGAAGTCGTGCTGTGCGCTCAGGACGCGCCTGCCGGTCGACCGGCACCGTGGATGATCTTCGAATGTGCCAAACGGCTGAACGTTTTCCCCACGACTTCGATCGTCAAAGTCGACGATACAATCGTCGGCGTACAAGCTGGTCTGAACGCCGGTGTATGGAGTGTCGGCGTAGCAGGAACAGGAAATCTGATGGGTGTTAGCGAGCAGGAATTTCACCAAATGGATGCCGATCAATCGAAACGCCGGCTATCCGCTGCCCGAGAAACGTTACAGCGTACCGGTGCCCATTTCGTGATCGATAGCATCGCCGAATTGCCAGCTGTCATCAGGAAGATTGACCGGATTTTGGAAAATCGCGTTCATGAGTCGGGGCTTCCGTTTCTCGATGTTGACAAGTAACGCTGATTACAGAAAAAGTAATGGGAATGAAAGCCACGGAGTCCTGTCTTTAGATGGTTTCCGTGAAAGTATTAAAAAATGCCAGCCTGTCGACGAATCAACAGACTGGCAAGCCGCACAAAATGTAGGACAATTGTCCTCAATTGTTTCGGAATAGTTGAGACAACTGTTCTACACTGTTTGAGAACTAGAGTTCGCTGGCGGCTTCACCACCGTCACGCGTTCCCAAACCGCTCAGAGTCGGCACATCAATCGATTCGTTCAGGAAGGTGACGGAACCATCGCCTCGACAGAACTGAGCCCCGCCACTGTGTTTGCTGCTGAAACTGACTTCGTAGGCTCCCCATACAAGGGAACCATCCAATTGCACAGCGCTGGGGAATTCGGCGGCGGGTCGGCGGTAGTTGATCGCGACTGCCGTTGAAGCTCCCATTTCCGACCAGTCTGTGCCTTCCCAATTATCCATATCGTCCCCA
>JBGSXT010000208.1:0-2113 GCA_041751295.1 Mariniblastus sp. | reverse complement strand
TATCAGATGTCATGGTCAAAAAAGCCGAATTGGAGAATACACCAGTTTTAGTGGGAGGCGCAAATTTTTTTCTGCGGCGTGCTGATGCAGCGGTCAGGATAAATGAGGTGTTGCGATCGAGAAGTTGGTCGATCTGGCGCTTTCGATGCGGGCTTCCGTCTGCGTGACCGTCATTGAGAAGACACTGGAAATGGTGGGGCCATCTTTACCATGTTCCTCCGGTTCTACGCAGCCGGTTTACGATTCACGTCCACAGCCTGGATTGTCGCTTCCTGGCAACAGTCAATTGTGGGTTGTTGGCACGGCAGCCGATCGTTCCCGCGTTTTGGAGAATCGTTTCGTGCTTGATTTCGTGTCGGCCCGCGCTCAGTCCGCTAATCGACTTAATGCTTGGCTTGACGCATTTAAAAACACCAATTTTATCGAACGAGACATTGGAAACGGATCAGGCCACAGGTGCGGACTTTCAGGGGATCGATGGTTGTCCATCGCAGGGTTAAGGAACCGGACGCGTTGGATTCGGTGGTGAAATCGGATTCCACGCTGCATTCCACTGAATCCTCAACGTACTCCAAACGTGGAGACAGATTGTCGACGATGGTGACGTTTCCGATGGTCGCGCGCCCGATATTGTCAAACCGTAGCGTGAAGTCAACCGTTTCACCCGATTGGGCACTGATCTTCGATGCCAATTTGCAGAGCCGCAGATTCGGGTCGCCATAACTTTCTATTGATACCAGTTGTTCGGTGTCTGTCCAACTTACCCGATCTCGTCCGGCTCGCTGAGAACTGCATCCAGCATCTGCTGCACATCGAGTTGGTTCGCAGCAACACGAATCTGCGCCAGCTCCGCCAACGTGGCATTGCGAACCATAGCGCGAACGTCCCGCCGGCTCTTTTGGCTGCCTTTGCTGATCCAGATCAGCTTTGACATGACGGCGTCGACCCGTGATACGACGGGTAGAAGTTGTCCTTCGAAAATCTCGATCAGAACGGATCGATCGAGTTCTCCAGGAATCATTTCGCGGGGATATACATCGAGCTTCAGGCACTCGCATTCGTCCAGCAACTGAAACAATCCCTGCTCTTGAACGGCGCTGCGCACGGACCGCTCGTCAAACATGAAGTCCGACGCAGCGAGACTGTCGACGAATTCATCCAGCATCGACTGGATCTGCACGGGATCGACGACGATATCGATATCCTGAGTCATGCGGGGTTCGCCGTAGGCCGTTCCGGTAAGCCCACCGGTAAGGTGATATCGGATTCTGTGTTCGCCAAGCACACTGGTCAGTTTGTTCAACGTGGTTTGAAAAATCTCAACGGGAAACATCCGCCAACTTTCGTTCGATGCATCGTCGCATGATCGGGGAATTCCCGTACAACCGCAGCGCCACCAACCACTTCAACCGTGGCTCCGGAAGCGGACCCTGTTCAGCAATGATCTGCCGAGCGATTTGCTCGCGCGTCCATTGGAACATGGCGGCCGACCTGGCGACGCGTTCGCAGGGCATTAGTGAGTCCATGCGATCACGGTAAGCCACTTCGACGGAAGAATGTGAACTGGTCATTTCAGACGGACCCGGGACGAGTGGATTGCATGTGGCAACGAGATGGCCGTCTTCAGTGTAACCACGCGCGGCCCGTTAAGAGAAGGTGAAGGTTTTGCAGCGAACGGGCTTTATAGCCGGCTGTTACCCTTAAAGGAACTCGCTGGTCGGCGCGATGGTGTTTTCGGTGTCAAAACGCCGCAGACCGGTCCACTGGCAAAACAGCAGTCCAGGAAAATTCGGATTAAGAACGAGTTCATTCGGCTTTGGCGTACGTCGCCAGGATATCCTGCGGCGAGTCATGATTTTGGATTGAAGCCTAACAATTATTGTTCAGCATGCTGCATTTCCACACTGGATATTCAAGTACCGACATTTCTGGATTTTGGTGATGTTGGACGGAGCTGTCAATATTTTTCCGGCGATTCTGACCTGACAAAACACAATCCCGATGGCGCATTCATATCGTCTACAGGAATATGCGGAACGCCGCATGTTCGGTTATTCCCGATATTCGGACTCCCTGCCCCCAACGAATTCATGTCGGTGGCAGCAACATTTCG
>JBGSXT010000207.1:0-1955 GCA_041751295.1 Mariniblastus sp. | reverse complement strand
GCGAGTAGTAGACAATAAACGACGAACCGGCTGCGGAAACCAGTCCCAGCAGCATCGCCGCTCCCGCCCGACTCAATCCCAACCCTTCCTCTAGAAACGACATCACCGGCTGCAACATGGAAATACTGCTGGTGATTGCCGCTAAAAACAGCATTACGAACCATAGGAATCCGAAAATCTGTCCCCCTTCCATCCGCGCGAAGACATTCGGCAACGCATTGAATCCCAGGCCGAAAGTCCCGAATGTACCAGCTGCTAAGCCCAAAAAAATGAATGCGGCGGGCAGTGTAATCAGGCCGCCGAGGACGACTTCAAAGAACTCGTTTGTCGCTGATGCAGTCAACCCGCTGAGTGCAATGTCGTCGCGCGGGCGCAGGTAACTGGCATAATTGATGATCACTCCAAATCCAACCGACAGGCTGAAAAAGATCTGTCCGGCTGCAGCCAACCAGGTCTGCGGGTCTTTCAGTCTGCTCCAATCGGGATTCCACATGAAATTCAATCCGCCCTCAACGCTCTGATTCGCAAACTCGGGTGCCTCGCCGGCAATGATCGCCGAAAGCCGCTTTCTGACATCCGCAAAGTCCGGTCGGTCAGCCCCTGCCGCTTTCAATTCCGAGGTGAGCGCAACAATCCGACTGGCAATAGTCGTTTTACGGGCCGCCAGTTTTTTCTGTTCCAGTTCGCTCTGCTCGAGTTCTTTTTTGTCCAATTCTTCAATTTCGACTTCGGCAACCTGAGACAATTCTGTTTCAACCGATACGCCTTCAGCGGTCAAATCAGCGATATGGCTCGGCAGATCATCAATACGATTGGCAGCTTTTTTGGCGATAATAAGCGCCTCGTCCTGTTGATCATTTTGCAGTAAAGCCATCGACAGCCAAAGAGACCGCTCAGGATCATCCGGTTTTTCTCTAGACACGGATTGAAACATCTTGACATTGGCCACCGTATCCAGGGCCGGGGTGCCTAGCGTGAGCACTCGTACCAGAATGCAAACAGCACACAAAATCATCAACGGCATGGCGATCTTGCAAAACGTCTCAATTCCTTTCGTCAACCCACAAAGGATCAAGCCAAAATTCAACGTGAAAGTAATGGCAACGAAAACGAGCACGTTTGTCTGTTCAAAATTAAGCGCATCGCCTTGTCCAGTACCACCGGTGAATTGATCAAAGAAATTTTTGTAGGCTTCGGGGTCGGTTCCCAAATTCAAGCTGCCCGTCAAATAATGCCAGGCGTAGCCCAGGCACCAGGCTTCAATGACGACGTAGTAGGTGTAAACCATCAACGGAATCAACAACGCCAGCGATCCAATCAGACTGGCCCAGCGATTTCGACAAATCGATGCGAAGATGCCAGGGGCCGAATGGAATCCGCGAACTCCCGAATACCGACCCATCGTCCACTCGGCCCATGCCAGCGGGATGCCAACGACCAACAGTGCGATAAAGTAGGGAATCATGAAAGCGCCCGCACCATGTGCGGCAGCTTCACCCGGAAATCGCAGAAAATTGCCAAGTCCCACCGCAGAACCGGCGACGACCATCACGACTCCAATTCGCGAACCCCAATAAACCGCTTCCTGTTTGGTTGGTTTTTCGGACACCAGTTGCTCCTCCTTAACGGTGGAATTCGTTCAGCATTTGGTATAAAGCCATGTTTTCTCGCAAAACTGGAATTGCCCACGCTGATAGAAAACGCAAAGTGTATGGCATTGCCGTTCATTATGTCAATCATTCGTGAATTCGAATCCAACTGGGAATATTCTTTCAAACGGCGATTCAAACATGTCGGTGTCCAGCCAATTCGTGGCCGACTCTTGATTTTTTGTTTCGAGTCACAAGACAGGTTCGCCGAGTTCGATACTGGCAAATTGAAATTTCCATCAAAAACTGGACCTGTTTTTGACACATTCAGTTGCGATAATTGTGTTAATTGGTAGGATGTCCAAA
>JBGSXT010000206.1:0-1651 GCA_041751295.1 Mariniblastus sp. | reverse complement strand
TGTATTCCCAACGCCTCCCAATGGGCCTGCGCATCGACGGCTGACCGCAAGGCGATTTCCAGATCATCAGCAATACCTTGCGCGAACCGATAGGCTTCGAGACCCGGTCGCGATGGATCTGAGCCCGATCCGGTCAAACGGCTTTCCGTGACGAATTGGCCGGCGATTTGAATGGGAACGGGTTCAGGTTGCATCACTTGCCACTTTTCGACAATTCGATCGACCCATTGCCGGTTTTGCGGTAGAGAGAAATCGGTATCCGCTGAATTCTCAAAAGGGGCCTGGGCGGAGGCGGCCGGAATCGATTCATTGAGCCGATTTTGAGTTCGACCAGGCTGATCCGATAGATTTGGATCGTTCGCTCGACTGCAGGCCTTCAAAAATGCATTCCGCTGTTCGATCCAATCGGGTGTTCCTTCTTCCAGCGCGAATAGTGCCCCCAGGAAACTGCCAGGAGCGGTATTTTCGTCAAGGCGTCGGACCAGGTACGCGACCGCCGACTCGAATTCCCGTTCGTGACAGACCGGAGTGTAAATGATCAATCCACCCGTCCGGCGCCTGACTTCCAGTGCCTGGGCATTTGCCATGCCTTCCAGCATTTCGAATTCGACCTGATCCTCGGCCCCTCGTTCCTGCCGCAAAAGAATTGCATAGGCGACATCAAACAGGTTGTGACTGGCAACGCCGACACGCAGGCAAGCCGCGTGTTCCGGCCGCAGGGCAAACTCGAGCATGCGTTTGTAATTGGCATCCACGTCTGGCTTGTTGGTGTAGGGTGCTTGCGGCCAACCATGCAGACTGGCTTCCACCATTTCCATTGCCAGATTGGCACCCTTCACCAGCCGACTCTTGATTCCTGTTCCAGTTCGATCAAAACGACGGCAAGCCCATGCGGTCAGCGAACGGAGCACGGCAAATGAATCGGGCAAATAGGCCTGCAACACAATCCCTGCAGACAGCTTCTCAAACTCAGGTTCATCCAAAACGGCCTGGAAAGTATCGACTGTCAAATGCAGATCGCGATACTCTTCCATATCCAAATTCACAAATTTCGGACCTGATGAGCCTCCTCCCACGATCGCCGCCCGGTAAATCTGTCGCAATTTTGCTTTGACGTTTTCCAGCGTCGTCGCGTAGCCTGTCAGGCTGATCCGGCTGACGACTGATGAGAGTTTGACGGAACAATAGTCGATCCCCGGATTCGTCAGTCGTTGCAAATATTCATTCAGTCGTCGGCCAGCCTCCCGGTCTCCCAATACGGCTTCCCCAAGCTGATTGAAGTTCACGCGGATCCGATCGAGTTTTCGCTGGGCAAGATACTTCGCGAATTTGGCGGGCTCGGCCGAGATGATGACATGCGCCGAATCGCGCCGGACTTTGGTCTTGACCAGTGGCATGACCATTTTTGGGAACAGGCCAGCCAAAAACGTCCCGGCGCGCAGCCCCCATCGATCCGTTGTCGAGAAATACTTTGGCAGTCCGTATTCGTCGATCAACGACGCCATTCGGTTCGCCGCCCGTTGCGGTCGATGCATGCGCAGGACTTGGTCAGCAATGGCAATCGTGAATTTCTTGCCTGCTTCGTCGTCCATCATGCGGGCCATCAGCGCCGATCGGGACCGATCGAGTTTTGATTCGTTCGCCCGGGACG
>JBGSXT010000205.1:0-2963 GCA_041751295.1 Mariniblastus sp. | reverse complement strand
GCAATCGCAATTCCAGTTCCCAGCCTTCCTGTCGAATTCGAATATCAATGTAAGACAGAAATCGGACGACGGCCATGATCCCGGCAGTGATCCATAACGCAATCGGTCCGTAGATCATCAACGGCATGTAGCCTGACGTCGGATGCAGATTCAATGATGAATCGATCAACAGCAGGGAACCCAGAAATGTGATCGTCACTGGAATGCTAAGCAGCGACATCAGAATAAATCGCCCAATCAGCTCGGAGCTTGCTGCTTTGTGCAAACTGGACGATCGCAGGGAATAATGAATCTGATTCCGACCGTTGGCATTGCCGGAGCGGCGAATGGGTGTTTTCTCCAGCAGCAGAATCTCCGAGGAAAAAGGCCGGCTGCAGCGAACGATCAATCCAACCGTGGCCAAACAGAGTAGTAGAAAATATACACCCGCAAGCGAATCGCTTGTCGATTCCCTGTTCAACAGCCAAACGGTCAGGAAAACAGGCGCGACCATTCGCAGAATGCCCTGAGTCCAAACGTAGTATGGACTGACCCCGAAAGTTGACCGGATCGACATCGCAACGGAAGGTCGTTGGGAAAAAATGGCCTGTCCCAGATAGTTGGTCAAAAACGTTGTGGCCACTTGCGCCTGGTTGCTGATAAGCACCACCATGGTCCAGAAATACAATGTCAATAATTCCCTATCGTAGGCATCGACCGTCATCCAGCGAATCGCGAACCAATTGGCGATGAAAAACGGAACGGTTCCAACAAGCCACAATATCAACAATGGTCGAAAGTGATCCCGGATTACCAGCAGGGCCAGATCAAATATCTCCAGCACATTTCTTTTCCGGATCGCGATGTAGGTTTGATCAAAATTCACGGAATGTTCACGGTATGGGTTCGTCGCTTAAGTTTATCTGTCGTGGATTGCCAAGCACGACGAAATAGAACATCAACATCAGGCTGGTGAAAACGGACACAAACCCTTTTACCCACCATGGCATGTACTGTTCCGGTGTCGGCGAGACAAAGCCCTCAATCAACGCCGCCAGACAAAACAGGATGACTGCGCACATTGCCAACGGCAAAGTCTCGCTGGCCGTGCGGTACAACGAATCGAGTCGACTGACGCCCCCGGTAATCAGCCAACTGAGTCCAATCTTCAGTCCAGCCCCTGCCGACAGCACGATCGCCGTCAATTCCAGCGGGCCATGGGCTGTCACGAATGTCTTGAAATTGATCCCTGCATCGCCCAGGTCGGGTCGAAACATGTATCCGAAAACTGCTCCCAGAGAAACGGCATTGAACGACAGGGTCACCAGGCCCGGAATCAACAACAACATCGACACGAAACAGCTCAAACCGATACCAGCGTTGTTGAAAATGTAAAAGCCGGTCATGAATGAGTTGTCGCCTAATCCGCGTCCATCGAAACTGTTGAACATTTCCTGGAAGTCGTCCAGATTCTCCTGGCCAATCACATCGGCCGCAAAATCTGGCCAGACTGAATCTTCATAAGCCAGCCAGGCCGCACCGAGAAACAGTCCCCAAAACATCAGAAAACAGAAATGGACACACGGCTCATGGAAAATTTTGCGAGGCGTTTCTTCAAAAATAATTCGATACCACTTCTGCCATTGAAACTTCGAACTGCGATACAACTGGTTGTGCGCGACCGCGACCAGTCGATGCAGGTAATCAATCGTTTGGGGGGGCAGATTGTAGCTTTCGGCCAACGCAAGATCAGCGCAGGTGCTGCGATACAACTCGGAAAACCGCATCAGCTTTGCCGGATCGGATTTCAGCTGAGCCCGATTTTCCGTACACAGCGAATCCAATTCCTGCCACTGAACCTGCCGAGTTTCAATCAATTCGGCGACTTTCATCCGGTCACTTCCACTTCCTCGGCAATCAATAGGGGTGGCACAGCTGCACCGATTGAATCCACATCTGGCGCGTCTGGCGATGGCTTGAGACCTGGGGCGACAGGGGGTTGGTTGTTCATGTTTCTGTCGATCCGAAACGGATTGTCGGACTGGTCTCTTTCATGCACAAACGTTTTGAAATACAAGGCGCACAACAGCAGATCGGCATCCGTATCGGTGGCCAGCCCGAAGTGATCCATCAACGGACGGCTAATATGCCCAGCTACTTCGCTGACACGCTGAAAGGACAAAAAACGCCGCCGGTCAACGAACTCGGCCAGCGCTCTTGCCAAACCGGGCGTGGTCACAAAGTCATCGGGTATCAATTCGGCAAGTTCGGTTACCCGTTTGTCCTGGAATTTTGCCAATTCGTGAGTCCACATTTTGGCTTCATTGACGACCATCGTATCGGCGACTAGATCACCTATTCGCTGGTATCTGCGACTGAGCGTCATGGAAAGCAGACCAAAGGCGAAAATCGGGATGAAAAATTCAACCTCTGATCCAAAAACAAGGCTCAACGGCAGAAACGGCGAAACGTCGAGCAGGCGGAAAAAATTTCGCAGTGTTGCCTGGATTCCATCAATCGCACTTCCGTCCGTCGAAAGGACTCGAATGTTGGTCATCATTTTTCCGAAGGTCTGTCCATTGTAACAGGTCTCCATATAAGCGCCGTAAAACCAGATCGAAAGAAATGCACCAACCAGGTAAAACGCCATCGCCAGTTGGCTCAGTACATCCAGGACCGGCACGAGTGCGGACCCCTGCGCGAGCGCGCGCACCAAGCCAAACAGCAGGGCCGTTCCGACCGCCAGGATCACGAATGCGACAAATGTAAAAATTACGTCCAGCAAATACGCGACCAATCGACGAGACGGGCCGACAACTTCATATTGAAACGCGATGTATTCCGGCGTAGAAACGCGAACCTGATTGTCGAGAATGCCCGGTTTCCGATTTCTCGTCCGGAGAGACTGTTGCGAACTGGCATTGATCATGGCGTTACGCGGAACTTGAGAAATTCGTCTGCCATCGCAACCTTCGCGGTTACTT
>JBGSXT010000204.1:0-1699 GCA_041751295.1 Mariniblastus sp. | reverse complement strand
CTGCAATCCAATGCGGACCAACCGTTGTGGTGGGAGGCACAGATTTCGCGCGCCCGATGCTTTCGGTTGATGGGTCAACACGAACGGGCGTTAGAGCTTTTTGGAAAACTTCCAAGTGCGGAATTGACGATTGATCTGCAGTCGGCGATTTTGACAGAACGGATGCTGGGACTGATCGCTGATGGCAGCCAAGATGCAAAAGTTCTCCTCGATGCCGTCAGGAATTTCGACAATCCGCCGGCTGAACTGCAACTCGCGTACCTTCAATTACTGATGACGATGGCAGCCGGGTCGCAAGAGGCTGCAAAAGCAGACTGGTACCAGCAAGCCACGCAACTGGTTCGGGATATCGAGGTGCAACAGGGTCGTTACTGGGGTCGTCGAGCGGAAATACTATTGGTCGGTGCAATCGTTCCCGAGTTCAATGAAACCGCAAACCCCACGAGTGATTTTGAAATCCTCGTACGACAGGGTGATGCGGCAGTTCGCAAGCGCCAATTCGACGATGCCATCCGGGCGTTCACGAAAGCAGCTTTTTTCGCGTCCCAATACAATGATGTCAATCAATCGCAGACGGCGACCGTCCGTCTGGCACAAAGCCTGGAACAGCAGCGACAGAACCGGCTGGCCGCTGAAAAACTGATTGAGGTGGCGTTGCGGTTTCCGGAATCGAACAACTCGCCGGCCATCCACTTGCGCGGGTGCTGGAATTGGGCACAAACCGTGGGCCAAGATGAGGAACAGCGCAAAATGTTCATCGATCACCTCAGGACGCAGATTTCAAGCTGGCCCAAATCGGCGAGTTCGGACCAGGCCCGGCTGTGGCTGGGGAATGCCTGGTACGCGCAATCCGATTGGGAACTGGCCATTTCGACTTGGCTCGAAATTCCGATCGATAGTTCGACCATGCCTGAGGCCGTCGCCCCGGTGGTTGCTGGAGCGCGGCAATGGCTTCAAAACGGTTCCGACGCCGACGATAAGGACAGGATCGCCAGGGAATTTTCGTCAGACATTGCGGCGAAACTGTTGATTCGAGATTCGGCTGCCAAAACCGAATGGACGGAATCGGAAAAGAAATTACTGCTTCTGCTGATTGAAATCGGGCTTCCCGTCGACGCGTTCGAGGTTGGCGAGGCCATCCAATGGATCGATTCCGCCATCGCGTCGGGGTCTGACGAAGATAGCCGATTGAGGCAACGGACGACGGCATGGCGGTTCATCCTGTTGGCCAAACAGGGTCGCAAATCCGACGAATTGACGGAAGCTTTGCAACGACTCCACAATGATCCCGAGTTAATGCAAATCTGTCTGGACGGAATCCAGCAGAATTTAACCGCCGATCAACTGGCCAGTTTGACTGGCGTCATCGTGATGATTTGTGACAAGGCGATGGCCGGTGTGAATGAAACCCAAAATGCGGACCAACGCCTCGAAGCGTGGCAGCTGGAAAAAGCGATTGCCGAAATAAAGAACGGCAATGTCCAAGCCGGCGTGAAAACGTTGTCGGCGTTGGCCTCACGAAATCCGGAATCGCAGGATATTCAACTGCAATACGCCCGTGAACTCTCCCGACTGGAAAGCGATTTGCCAACCGCGATCAGACAGTGGCGACTCCTGTCAGCAAAAGTCAAACCCGGATCGGAAGCATGGCTTGAATGCAAATACAACATTGCACTTCTTTTGAAACAGAACCAACAGC
>JBGSXT010000203.1:0-5433 GCA_041751295.1 Mariniblastus sp. | reverse complement strand
CGTCGCCTCGACAATTCGCACTGCTCGTTGCCGGTCATATTGTGTTGGCGATTGTCATCGTGCTGGGCACGTTTTGCCAATTTCTGTTGACTCGACAGCGGGTGTTTCTTGGGAGTGGCATCCGTGGCTCCATCCTTTTTCTGTCGCTGTTGGTTGTTCTGCAATTCGGTCTCGGACTGGGCACCTGGTTGGTCAAGTTCGGTTGGCCGATCTGGTTCGAGAATCAGCCTTGGGCGGCAGAATTCGTGGTTGCGGAAAAATCAGTGTTCCAAATCAACCTCGTCACCGCACACGCCGCAATCGGTTCGTTGATATTGGCTTTTTGGACGATTCATGCGCTGCGCGCCAATCGCCTATTCAGAAAATAGTTCGATTCCGTTCGTTTGCCGCTTTTTCTGTCGGAATTACGAGATTTGAGGGAAGCCCAAAACTATCGTTTTTCATCCGTTTTTGCCTATCAATTTTCTTCTGCAGGCCGCCCTTGACATAAGTGTAGCATTGGCTACATTTTAGGAATCCGTAGCATGTGCTACGGATTCACAATCCTGGTTTCAAACGCCAAGCGAGAAAAACATGTCAAACATGTCGACGGATACGAAGCGTGTCAACAAAATGCCAAGCGGTTTTACGCTGGTCGAATTGCTGGTGGTGATTGCCATTATCGGCATCCTGATCGGGATGCTGCTGCCGGCGGTGCAACAGGTTCGGGAAGCGGCGCGGCGGACGGAATGTGCCAACAACCTGCGGCAACTGGGACTGTCAATGCAGAATTATCATGGCAGTTTCGATCATTTTCCGCCCGGATACGAATCGTATCCAACCAGCACGGGATCCGTTCCACCGGGGGTGTACATCGATCCGATTTCGTGGGACGCAAGTCCGGGTTGGGGTTGGCCCGCGTTGCTGCTGCCGTTTGTTGAAGGGAACAGTCTGGCCGCGGCCATCGATTACGACCTTTCGATCTGGGACCCTCAGAATCGGCCCTTCGTTGAAACGGAACTGCCACTGATGTTATGTCCGGCGTCGTCCGGCAACCTGGGCCCGGTCGTGATCGTTGACGGAAACAAACAGCCCTATTCGCCACAAGGGCCAACGCCATTGTTGCTGGGTCGTAGCAATTACATTGCCAGCCATGGGCAGGAATCCTGTTGGGATGAACTCGGGTCTGTAGCGACAACAACGATCTTCTCAAACATCTATACACTCGAGACAATCGAGGTTCCGGTTAACGGTGACGTTTCGCAGGTTGCCGACGGGCCGTTTTATCGAAACTCAAAAACCAGGATGGAAGACATCGTGGACGGAACCAGCAATACCATTTTTCTGGGTGAACATTCGTCCAAACTCAGCGACAAGGCATGGGCCGGTGCGGTGCCAGGTGCCTTTGTTCACCCTCGAATTTCTACTCCAGATAATGCTCCAGAGGGTCCCGCGACTTTGGTCCTGGGACATGCGGGCCCATCGGGTGGTGAGGTCGATGCTGTCGGGCTCCCCATCTTCCATCCGGTCAACAATCCAGCGCTTCACGTCTGTCAGATGTATACTGAACATCCGGGGGGTGGCAATGTCTGTTTTGGGGACGGATCGACTCGATTTATTTCCCAGAGCATAAATCTGTACACGTTTGCCGAAATGAGCAGCTTGGGCGAAAGCGAAATCAACGGGTCAACAGAATGAAACGGCAACCCAATATATTGATTATCCTTGCACTGGCTGCGGTTTCGTTCGGCCTTGCATCGGGTTGTACCGGATACGGCAAAGTCAGCGATCGGACATACGAATTGGCTAAATCACTGGTTACGATTTGCAACCTTAAGGACGAACAGAGTTTATCGAAGTTGCGCTCATTAATTGAAGAAGAAAAATCGGGTGCCGCGATGACTCCCAAGGAAATTACCTGGTTGGAAGACATTGTCGAGAAAGCGGAATCCGGATCCTGGGAATCGGCTGGTGCAATGGCAAGGAAATTAATGGAAGACCAGGCAACACCTACCGGCGGTTGAGTCGTCGCACCGTATTTCCATAAAAATGAATCGGACGATAGGGCCGCGACTCGATCGGCATTTGTCGGATCTCACGACGTTGATCAGGATTCGGAATGCCGTTGTTTTGAAACGAATAATTCAAATTCCGCTGGTTTAAAGTTGCGGAAGGAGAGCTTTGAAATTTGCCCGATGATGGTGACAATCGGCGAGTGGAACCGGAATAGGTTCTCTGCAATAACGAGGAAGTTGCGTATCCGGTTTGACGAAGCTCGTAAGGCACTACGACGTCTGGTAAATCGTTCTGTGCATCGCAGAAATTTGGAATCATCAGAGCCAGCGGAACAATCAGGATATTCTTAAGGGTCTTTCTACTTGTCATAGGTGCTTTCCTTCCGCGAAACAGCCGGAAACAGAAAATCGGCGAATACTGGAGTCTTACGTCAACACGATATTGGTATCAACTGATTAGGTATCGAAGTATGTCTTCCAAGCCCTTGAATCCGAAACAGGCAATTCGAATTCTGCCGTGAAGCGAAATAATCCGTTCTGCATCAATTAGACCAGTTGAAACAAGGTTGATAACTAACCTACCTTTACTCTGGGGACTGTAATTTTTTCAAAATGTACGTAAATTTGAACAGCTGAACTGAGCATTGAATTTCATCCGTCGTTGAAAACTCAGCGAAACTCACCGTGTGATCTGACTTCACGATCTAAACGCAACCCAGGTCAATCGCACGAACCGAACGGTCGTAATGATATCGTCGTATAACTGTTTGATCAAACAGTTTGATCAATGGGAAAGAGTACCGACGGTCAGCACATTGCGATCGACGGCAAGTCATTTCGCCAATCGTTCGACAACGCCAGTGGGACCGGGATGTTGCATCTGGTCAACGCCTGGTCGACGGATCATGGCATCTGTTTCGGTCAACATGCGGTTGATCGCAAGTCCAACGAGATCACCGCAGTGCCGAAGCTGCTGGACATGATGCAGATCAACGGCGCGACCATCACGCTCGACGCGATGCACTGCCAGCATGCGACGGCTGGCCAGATCATCGACCGCGGAGCCGACTATGTGATTTCGGTGAAAGGCAATCAGCAGACTCTGGCGAGCGAAATTCATCAGGCATTTATTGACGCTGACGAGTCCCAGGAAGCTGCCAAGGCGGCCGGCATGCGGATGAAAGTCGAACAACCGCAGAAGCGTCTGAGCAAAGACAGCCGCACGCGCCAGATCAAACGGTCCTGCAGTGTGATGCCGGTGCCGGCGAATCTGCGGAATTGCTTTCCCGGCATTCGCAGCATCGTGCGGATGTATCGCGAGCAGCAGCGTCCGCAAAAAGACGGCAGCGTCAAGGAAAGCGGTGAAGTCTCGTTCTGTGTCAACAGCCTGCAACCGATCGTGCGGGATCACGCCAAGTTGATCCGCGATCACTGGAAGGTGGAGAACCAGTTGCACTGGAGTCTGGACATGACGTTCAACGAGGACCAGCGGAGAAATCGAAAAAATAATGGGGCCGCGATGGCGGGCTTCATCAGTCGTCTGGCATTATCGATACTGTCACAGGACACTTCGATCGAAAAAACCAGTCTCCGTTGCAAACGCAAGGTCTGCGGATGGAATTCGGACGCATTGGAAGCCGTTTTAACCAACTTCGCCCGCTAAATTCAACTTTCATTCATGCGATTGACCTGGACAGACACCGTGTATTCATAGTAACCCGAAACGTCAGTGAGGTTTGGCGTGAATTTCCTCGCTTGCGCATCGGGTTACGATTGGCTTGTGAGAAATGCGGACTAGTTGGTGCCAATTTTGTCGTTTCGCGTTGTGACTTTTCGGCAGTAGCTGATCAGCTAACCATCCGCAAATTCGCCGGAATCCCTATTTTTTGCTATTGAATTCGAGAGTTTTTGTTTCAAATGGATTGGCAATGTTGTTCGATCAACTCCTCAAAGAGAAACCCGGCGATGTTTCGAAAAAACCTTCACTTTGTGTCGGCTCTGCTGGTAGTTTTCGGTTTGATCGGTGTTACGACACTGGCTCTGGCCGACGAAATGCGTGTCCTGGACTTGCCCATTCCCGAAGGGGCGACAGATATCACTTACGTCAAAGGGCGTGGAGACGTCCGATGTCATGTGAAGTCCGATTTCAAAACTGTGGGAAACTTCTACGCGAAGAAACTCGCCGAGCAGAAGTGGACCAAATCCGGCAGAGACAATTTGCAAGACGATTTCTGGGTTCAAACGTTTTCGAAGGACAAAATGTCGCTCGAAGTCCGTGTGGACGGCCAGGAAGGGGGGAGCGAGGTGCGGCTCACTCCCAAAGGGATGATGTGGGAGGAAGATGATCAGCCAACCCCCAAAGATCTGCCACTTCCCGCAGAGGCTATGGAGATTGAATACGACGACTTTTTTGAATCGATCGAGTTCAAAACCTCATCGGATGTGAAGACCGTTGAGGAGTTTTTGTCGAAGGAACTCGAGAATCGAAAATGGACGAAAGCCGCTAACGAAGTCGACGTCGCCACGTTTGTCAGGATGAAATTCACGCAGCAAAAGTCATCACTCGAGATTGACGTGCGCGCCGAAGGCCCTGGAAGCGAAGTGACCATCCGAACGAATGGAATGAATTGGGACGGAATGAAGGCCGAGATTGCACAGGCGAAGAAGGAGGCCGAGAAGGTTGCTGCCGACTCGCCAAGAGAACAGGAAATTGCCGACATGCCGGCGGAGCTTCCGAAACGAAAAGACAAACCCAATCAAGGGATCGGCAAATTGCCGAAACTTCCCAGCGAAGGGACCGTGGTGATGGACGGCACGACCTTCAAGCTGCCGAATATCATTGCCTACGAAGTTTTCGAAAACGATGAGTGGTCGACGAAGATTGTGGCCACGCAGAGAGCCGTCAAACAGGACTCCCTGCTGGCGAAACTCAAAAAAACAGGCACGGATATGAACGAAAACGACAGCCCGCACGCCTGGCCGCAGCCGCATTTGCAGATCGTACTGGACGACGATGACCAACCTTGGCGGCTTAGTTTGCAGGCGGACGATACTCCCGGTAGTGGTTCGGGCGACGAATTGACCGGCACGGCCCTGGTGGAAGATGGTCGTGCGCGAGGCACCGTCGCACTGAAGGAACCCGGCTCCTTCTTTGACAAGGTTTACACGGCCGAAATCAGCTTTGACGTGCCCATTCTGACGCGAGATTCGACTCCCGTAAAACGACTTACCAACGCACCCAAGCTCGCGAATTCTGGAAAGCTGATGATCGGAAACAGGACGTACAAACTGGCAAACATCGTGGCTTACGAGATGAAATTCTTCGACGAGCCAATGACGACCATCGTGTTTTCCGAAAAGCCGCTCAACATTGCGAAGCTGAGCGCGGCATTGGGAAAGAAAGCCGCTGATGACTATTTCGAATTCATACCGCAAGTCA
>JBGSXT010000202.1:0-2338 GCA_041751295.1 Mariniblastus sp. | reverse complement strand
CGGATACACGAGATTCTGGAAGCTAAGCGGGAGCTGTTCAACGAGATTCTCTCGGACCAGCCACTACCTGCCCATCGTGGTCTCACGCGGGACGAAATCTTCGGGTTGTTCAATTTGACAACGCCGCAAGGTACAATTCTGTCATGAGTTCCAAGTCAACCATCGAACATTCGCATTGGTATCCACCATGGGCGCCGCGGATTTGGACGGGGATGCGAACCCGAAACTATGTTCGCCTGCTGTCCGACAACCGTTTCCGGATTGATCCCAGCCGCTATCCGATGACCGGGCTGGTGGCAATTTGGTCGCTGTTTAATTCCGGGCTGGCGTCTGTACAGTGGCTGCTGAAAGATCGGGCGATCGCCGAGACTCGAATTGAAAAACCACTAATCTTCATCATCGGTCATTGGCGAAGTGGCACGACGCTGACGCATGAACTCATTTCGCAGGACAGGAATCTAACCTTTCCGACGACCTACGATGTAGCCGTTCCCCATCATTTCCTGGTATCCAGTTTCCTGATCAAGTCGCTGATGAGGTTGTTGATGCCTAAACGACGCCCGTTCGACGATATGTCGATCGACGTCGATTCACCCCAGGAAGACGACTTTGCCATCTTGGTGATGGGTGCCCCGACGCATTACCTGCGGCTGGGATTTCCCAATCAAAGCAATCCGTTCTGTCGCTGGTTGGACAGTCAAAATTTGAATGCGGATGAAGTCAAGAAACTGGAAATTTCAATCGAGTATTTTTTCAAGGCCTTGACGTTGCGGACCGGGAAGCAGCTGGTCCTCAAATCTCCGCCACACACGGGGCGCATCAGCTTATTGCGCAAACTGTTTCCCGATGCCAAGTTCGTCCATTTGAGCCGACATCCACACCGACTTGTCCCTTCGACGATGCGGATGTGGAGAATCAACGACGAGATCCACGGCTTCCAGAGGCCTAGATATTCCGATGTCGAACTACTGGACCATATCAATCTTTCCCAGCAAATACTCTATCGAGCCTACGAACGGGACCGCAGCCAGTTGGCCGGAAATCAGTTGGTCGAGATTTCGTTCGAGCAGTTGACAGCGAATCCGCTACGCACGGTGGCCCACATTTATGAAAAACTGGAGCTGGACGGAGTGGACGATGTCGTGGCATCGACGAAATCCTATTTCGAATCGCGAAAGGACCACCGAAAAAACACTCACAACGTAGAGCCCTTTCGGGAACGTATTGACGCGGACTGGGCAAACTACAGTCAACTCTTCGGATATTCCAACGACCGAGAACAATCGAATGTCGCTTGAGTTTTTGCCGGTTCAGAGATTTCGATAGAACTGTTGTCGTCGGGCTGTCATCTGCGAGCCCGGGCCTTGCATCGAGTTCTCGTCGCGCAGTTCCTGATCACTCATTTGATGCCGTTTGAAGAAACTGAATCGCTCCAGGATGTAATCCAACAAGGAAACGAGCAACAAGGTCGCCGCGCCTGAGACCAGAATCGCAAACAGACAATGGTTCAGACACTTCGCGATCTCTTCCACCGAATTCCATTGGAGTTTCGCCAACTCAAATCGTTGATACCACACCACGGACAATGAGACGAAAATCACTGCCGCGACTTTTGGAATTCCGATGATTCCTTTGCCGATATTTTTGCCGGAAAAAAGTCTCTGGGCACCAGAAACCGGGTTCAAATGCTGCATTTGAAACAGTGGTTTTCTGAACGCCGCAGCGGCACCCGATTGAACGACGTGCGAGGCAACGGCGCCCAGAAGAACGATTCCCAGGAACGGCAACAGCAAAACGGTCATGTTCCATATTGTCTCCTGCATTTGATTTTGAAACTCGGCGGTCGAGCTGGACATCCAATCTAGTTCCGGCGACCACGTTTCGGTTGAAAAATCGACGACACCTGAAATCAGGAACTTGACCATCAACCAGATGGCAGCCAGACCACACAACAATTGAATTGCAACCGCCAGCTCATGGCTTTTCGGACAATCGCCATCCCGCTGTGCCTGCATCAGGCGAACGGGTGTCGCGGGATGGTTCGCGTCCTGATTCCGCTCCGTCATGTTTTCTCCAAACCCTGGAAATCGCTGAAACGGTGTCCGATCATCTCCATTGCCCGTTGGACATCATCAACAACCAGCCAAACGCAGCCACTCAGCGTCAAAAAAACTGCCAAGATCATAATCGCCAGGTTGGAGCTGAGGCCCAGTTGAATCAGGTTCAATTGCGGCAGGGTTCGCGACAGCATCCCGACCAGAACAGTCGACGCCAGCAGCGTGGCAATCGCCGGAGCGATCGCGCGAACAGTCAATTCGAAACTCTGGCCCAACAGAGT
>JBGSXT010000201.1:0-5752 GCA_041751295.1 Mariniblastus sp. | reverse complement strand
AACAACTTTTCGCCGACCAGGGCACTCCCATTGATCGCACCCCAAAAAATGAATCGCCAGGCAGCCCCATGCCACAGCCCCGACAATACAAACGTGAGGAGCAGATTCAAGTTGGTCCGCCAAGGAGTACCTCGGCTGCCTCCCAACGGTATAAAAACATAGTCGCGAAACCAGGTCGAAAGTGAAATGTGCCAGCGACGCCAGAACTCGGTAACGCTTTGTGAAAAGTACGGATAGTCAAAATTGCGCATCAAGTCGATTCGAAACAGTTTTGCCGTTCCAATGGCGATGTCCGAATATGCCGAGAAGTCGCAATAGATCTGAAACGCAAAAAATACAGTCGCAACAATCAAGGCGATTCCCGATGCGGCCTGCGGGTCGCCAAAGGACAGATCGACAAACGTCGCCAGTCGATCGGCGATGATCAGCTTTTTGACAAATCCCCACAGAATGAACCGACAGCCGGAAAAAGCTTCCGCGTCGGAAAATATTCGCGCTTGGGCAAACTGCGGAATCAGGTTCGTCGCCCGTTCGATCGGGCCGGCAACCAGCTGCGGGAAGAAAGAAACGAACGCCAGATAATCAATAATGTTCTTTGTCGGGCTCAGTTTTCCACGAAAGATATCGATGGTGTAACTCAGCGTCTGGAACGTATAAAAACTGATTCCGACCGGCAGCAGGATTTCCGCAACGATCGGATTGACGTCCCAGCCAATTTCTCCGAGGCATTGCACCAGGCTCTCGGAAAAGAAGTTGAAGTATTTGAAGAAGCCCAACAGACCAAGGTTACATGCGATACTCAGTCCCAGAAACAGTCGCCGACGTTTTTGCCGGGTCGTCGACGCGACTGCCATGCCCAGGAAGTAATCAACCAGGCTGGAAAACAGCATCAGCGCGCAAAACCGCCAGTCCCACCAGCCGTAAAAGAAATAGCTGGCCAGAACAATGACAGTGTTTTGCCAGACACGCCCACGGCGCAGCCAATACAAGCCGAATACGAGCGGAAAGAACAGCAGGAAGGTCAAACTGGTAAATGTCATGCCTGCCGATTACATCTTTGCCAGTTGCGTGAAATGTATGCTGTTTACATAAAAAATGATCGGCTAGGTAAATAGAGTTTTGGCCTTGAAAAATCAAGTGAAAAGCAGCTAGCAAGCAATTCGAACGATCATTTTCTCAATGGAATGGTGATTGGATTTGCGGTCGTCAGGCAGGCGGCTGCGCGATATTCTGAAATAACGTTGTGTTCTTAAACGCAAGCTTGGCAAAACGGGAACTTGAAGCCGATCATCCGGAGCATTGATCTCTTCCTGCAGCGGTTCATGCCTGACCCGTTCGTGATCGCGATTCTGCTTACTGCATTAACAGTGGCCCTTGCCAGCATTTGCACCCACTCGCCATCCGGAGAGTACCAGCCGCGCGAAATCATCAGATATTGGGGAGACGGTTTCTGGGGCTTGGCCGAGTTTACATTGAAAATGGCCATGATCCTGATCGGTGGTTATGTGGTGGCCATTTCCCGACCCGTAATGGCTGCGTTGCGATTTCTGATTGGGTTTATCAACACGCCCATTCAAGCAGTTCTGTTTTGTACGTTCGCCGCGATTCTTGCCTCGTGGATCAATTGGGGTCTGGGACTGGTTGTGGGCGGAATCGTCGCACTGGAAGTCGGTCGACGACTGCCCAACGTATCGTTTCGTGTGTTGGTTGCCAGCAGCTACAGTGGATTCCTGGTTTGGCATGGCGGATTGTCAGGTTCGATTCCACTGGTCCTGAATACCCACGACAAGGTTTCATTTGATTTGATTGGCGAGTTGATACCTCTTTCCCAAACGACATTCAGCCCGCTGAATCTGATCGCGGTGGGTTCGATGGTTGTGCTGTTGCCGGCGATCAATCTGTTGAATCTGAAAGTTGCCGGAAACGAACCATCACGATTTTTGGCAGATACGCCGGATGCGAAAACAATGGCAACCAACCCGGACGTCTGGATCAATCGTTCGCCGATTCCGGTGTTGATTCTGTTTTCATTGGCGGTATTTTATTGGTTTGTTGTTGGAGACAATAATGGTTTCAGTCTCAACCTCGACTCTGTCATTTTTATATTTTTCATGTTGGGCATGCTGCTGCATGGCAATGCGAGTGCATTCATCAGCGCGGTGACCGAAGCGAGCCCCAAAGTAGCACCGATACTGATCCAATACCCGCTGTACGCCGGCATCATGGCAATCCTGCAGGAATCGGGGATGGCCGATCAGATTTCCCGCCTGTTCGTCGAATATTCGACCCCACAAACATTGCCGTTGATGACTTTCTATTCCGCTGGCTTGCTCAACTTGTTCATCCCGACCGGCGGCGGCCAATGGGCCGTGCAAGGACCGATCGTCGTCAACGCCGCCCGAGAACTAGGCGTGGATATCCCTCGAGTCGCAATGGCCGTCGCCTGGGGAGACGCCTGGACCAATCTGTTGCAGCCGTTCTGGGCGGTTCCGCTGCTCACAATAGCCGGCCTGAACATCAAAGACATCATCGGCTTTTGCCTGGTGACACTGTTGGCCAGCGGCACCGTGCTGAGCCTCATCTTCCTTTTTTTTGGGGTTAGACCACTTTAGAAACAAAGGCTGATGGACAGCCGCTTCTTCCAGTTTTTGCAAATTATGCATTGCGGCGAGAATCCCGCGAATTCGCGGGCTACCAACGTTCTTCACCGTGGGCCTATAATGGGAACATGAGCCAGGATGTCGAGCAACCCAATCTGGAGAAATTTTTTCGTGGCCTCCAGGATACTTTTTTGGATGGAGAATTGATTCTCGGCGGGTCATCTGGGCTGTTCGGTTTTGCGACCTCAATCCCGGCTTATACCGAAGACCTTGATTTCTACATCAACGAAGAATTGGTCGTAAATCGAGGAAGCGAAATCATCGACTTGATGACTCGCCTGGGCTATCGCCACTTCCCAGACACACCGACGTTCGCCGCAGCCGATCAGCCCACGTTTGACCTGGTCGGCTACTCCACCGTCCAAATGAACGACCATGTGTCACCTGTTGGACCGTTACAAGTCATGGTATTCGGCGATTTGGGGATTGTTTTGGCGGTTCCGGGCAGCATTCACCGGCATGGTTCTGGAAAAACGGTACTGAGTCCGGCTGGTTTTGTCGCGGTCAAGCTGTTGACAGTCCGCGTCGAGAAAGGGGCCAAGGACAAGCTGCAGGCGCTGTTGGTCCTGGCTGAAAGATCGGAAGAAAAAGAACTTTCCGAACGTTTGAGTCAAATACTATTGCGCTTCAATATCGACGTCCGCACCGACGCATTGGCCGACGCCCAGGCTGCGCTTCTTTCGCTGCGTAACGATCCGACGTTTCAGGATCGCGGCGCGGAACGATATGCAACATTTTTGGACCGGTTGGAAATGGGTTACCGGTCGCTCGCAGAAATCATCAGAGGGCTTCGCGGTGGGTGAACTGAGAACGTTGCAGCAGCGAGAGCGAGAGGCGGCACAAGCGGCGGCTATCGCGCGCCGCCGTTCGCTGGCGCGACGTGTCGGTGCTCCGCTCGTTTGGAAGTATCTGCAAGTCGTTCCGTCATTGTTCGAGTTGGCCGGTGATTTTTCCGCGTTCGATCTGCTGGTTCCGGAATCGGAAGCACTGCTTCGATTGAGCCAATCCGCGATCCTGACACTTGATTCAGCATCGGAAAAGCTGGGAAGGTTCCGTTTTGGTTCAGGCCGTCACATTTTCGCCTGGTTTGAGTCAGATCGCGACGTTGAATCCATTTCGGATCACGGAATCGGGCGCCCCGTTCACGGGACCATGATGCCATTGCTTCTAGCGGCACAAGGACAGCCCATGTTGTTTGCCGTGGTTGGGAAAAAACTACCTCCCCATGTTTGGCATAGCGGATTCCGCGCGGTAACGCGACAACACCTCATTCGCGAATTCCTCGGTTTCTATGGTTTGCGGCTGGACTTGCTGGTCCAAATCGAAAACAAGCTGCTCGCTGCTGGTGAGTGACAAAGGTGAGTGACAACATCCCATCGGACAATTCCATTTTCAGCAGTCCTGACCGAGTTTCTCCCGGAGTTTGGCCAGCAACGTCGCTTCGTCGCCTGAGAGTCGATTCTCCGCCGTAGCCAGCGCGCTGATGACGTTGGGAAGGGCAGCATTTGCGGCGGACCCAACGGCAGCGTGTGATACTTGCGCGCCAACGCCACCAATGGCTGACGTGCCTCGCGCTGGACACTCGTCGCATCGACCAACGCCAGTCGTCCCGCTGCCAAACGTTTGGTGGCAATGTAATGCAGCAATTCAAACGCGTCATTCGTCGCCGCTTGATTATTCTCGTCGTCACTCACCAGCCCACGGCAATAGTCACTCGACAAAATTTCGGTCGGCAGAAAATGCTTGCGGGCAAACGTACTCTTCCCCGACCCACTGGGGCCAATCAAAACAACCAACGACAACTGAGGAATCGTGATATGCATTGATTTACGCCTGTCCAACATGTTCTGGTTCGAAGTGCGCCAGACGCAATCGCAACAATAAACTGTTCAAAGCATTCAAACCGCTGGGCGCTTCCGGCAATGACGACGTCTCAGCCGCCGATTTCAGGACTTGCACCAATCGCGTGAATTCCTGTTCGTGAAATGCCAAGTCGGCTGATTTCAAATAACCCTTTTCCGGGCCAGCCATTTTGCGTTCGACAAGTTCATCCACATACGGCAACTTCGCAGTCTGGTTCAGGGTGAGTAGATTGGCCTCGACTTCGCCGGTACGCATCAAGCGGATCCCGGTCAGCAGCACGCGATAGACGTATAGCAAAGGCTTGACTTTTGGCGGGTTGTCTTTGCACAACAACTTCCACTGCGTATTGGCAAAACCGAGGTAGTGGTGGACATGGTGCCGCGTGATACAGTCTTTGGCGATGGCCTTCAGTTCTTCGTGCTCGGGTATCGCCTGAACGACTAACGGCGACAAAAGCTGTTCGAGCACATAACCGTTCTTCTTCAACATCAAACCGATGAATTTTTTGATGTCATGCGTGACCAAATCGATCTCGAGGCCGTTCTGCAGTCCACTACGCTCGATGGTATCGTCATTTGTCTTTAGGCCGACTACCTGCTCCAACGGCAGGATATGTGTTCCTCTCAAGTCAAAATCGGAATCGACCGAAGGAAAGCCATACAAGTGTGCTCCGCTGATCGTGACAAATACCAGCGGATAAGGATGTGCAGCGACTTTTCGCCGAATTTTTTCGTAATCGATTGTCAACGCGTTCAAGGCAATTCCTCCGTCACAGCCAGTCGACGGGCCTTCACCAGGAATTCGTTGACTCGCTCGTAGTCTGGCCGTTCTGGTAGACAGGTCTGTTCCAATGCTTGCTCGAATTCGTTGTGCAGCCGCAGCCGCCACGCCTCCGACTGGTCCCAAGTCATCGCACCGAACTTAATGGCCAGCAGCGATTCCCGATTGGCGCCGACGTCGATCGGTACGGTACCTTCGCGGAGCACATGGATTCCAGACAGCAGAAGCCGGATCAAATGCATCACATGTTTTGGCTTCACTTTTCCCTGGTTTCGAAGATCGGCTTGCATGCGTTTGAATTGTGACATGACATAGCCGTTGTAAGTTTGATAAACGAGTCGTGAAAGAAATACCTCCCGCATATTGATTAACTCCTGTCCGAGGGGCGTGACAAACTCTACAAGTGGCGTGTACAAGCACTCCAGAATGTTCGGATTCGCCTTAAGAGC
>JBGSXT010000200.1:0-3506 GCA_041751295.1 Mariniblastus sp. | reverse complement strand
TCGGTACCCATCTGCAAATTGTCATCAATGGTGGTGACCAGCGCGTAACTGCCAAACTGATTGGCCGGGTTGCCATTCGCTTCAATCCTGACGAAGTACTCTTCGTCATCGGATACGTTGTCAATCTGCAACGAAAAATCGATTCCGCGATTCGAATTTCCGGACACGGCGTCTATGACCTGTCCTGACTCGTCGAGCAGAGTCATGGTGGCATTCAGCAGACTGACCTTGTCGGAGATCAATCGAAATGTGATTGACCCGCTGTAACCGGAGTTGGGTTGAATGCTGAAAAAATCGATGTCGGTCGGGTTCTCCAAATCGCCAAAAACCAGCAATGGAATGATTCCGTCAACGCTGCCCGTATTTCGAATCTCAACCGCGTTGTTCATTGTATTATTGTCTACTACTTCGCCTTCGTCATCGAATCCGTCATAGGGATCGAGGTCCAATCGTTCGCCGTAGAGCAGCTTGAGGTCGGCGATATCGGTCGCGTTTAATGTGGCGTTCAGCGCCGTTGGATGCATGACCGATGTTGGGTCGGTCGTATGGCCAAGGCCCAGGACGTGCCCAGCTTCATGCAGTGCCACTGCAAAGAATTGATCGGCGTCGACAAATTGCGCATTACTGTTGAACAGCAGGTCGCCGGACCACGTTCCCGAAACAAAATCGACGTTCGGAACTGCCACCGCAAAAACATCCCCCGCCATGGGAACAGCGCCCACCCGTACATCGCCAAAACGCAAATCGCCCTGGGATAAACCGCCAATTCCAAATGGTTCGCCGGAATCGGAAACCAGCCCCACGTTGATTGCCGAGTGTTGCGCCCAAGTCTGAAACGCTTTCAGCACACTGTCTTCCAATTCCTGCGGCGTCAACAGGTTGCCAAACGATGAATAAAGCGCACTCTGATAACGGGAGATGGCCGTTCCGTCCGCTGCGAAACTGAGGGTTATGCGACTCACCGTCTGAAATCGCAACTCGTCATCAAATTCATCATCATCCCCCACGAGAGCCATCGGCAGCGCCGACGATCCACCGGTGCCGAGCAAGACGGAATGTGAGTCGATCACGGGAATTGAAAGTGCCAAAATTAGGCATAATGCCGAAATCCTGAAACTACCCACTTGCAGCATACTCACCCAACATTTTTTGGACGAGTTCATGAAACACCCTATAGTCAATGGGAATAAAACGCGTTGACGCTACCTTGAATTGAAATTTAGCCGTGGCGGCATAATAGTCTATTCAGAATGAGCCTGATTAACGCCGTTGGTCCGCCAGTTATTCTGGAATCTTCCCGTTATTGACCGATTTCAATGTGGTAATTGCTGAAAAAATGGCCTGAAAGCCAGATTCGTGCTTGATGGGATCAATATCCGAATCCTTAGCGCTCATGCGGATAAACAATCCGGGGTCTTTGAAAGCTGCACTGGCCAGCAAACCGAGTGCTGTTTTGGCGTAAACCGGATTCAATTTGGACAGTTGGGAATAGATTCCGGCCACGCGATATTGAGTGTCGGCAGATTGATCCATTCGCAGTGCCATCTCCGCGTCAGCAATCGCGGAGGTGACATCTCCCAATCTCGCGTGAAGAACTCCGCGACTGGCTCTCAGTTGGGGATTGATGCTATTGAATGCAACGGCCTGATCCATGTACTCAATCGCTTTTTCAGTCTCTCCAAGTTCTTCGGCATAAACGTGCGCGATATTGTTGAAGGCGTCGAACGATCGCGGATCGAAACGCAGCGCGGCCTGAAAATCCTCGATTGCTTCAGCTGGTCTGGTGCTGATCTTTTGCACGCCACGGGTGATGGAACTTTTTTCGTCGGTCGGCGGCATCGACATGAACACAGCGTAATCGGCTGCGGCACCGGATTCATTTCCCAACGCTTTTTTCAACCGGCTGCGGAGATACCAGACCCTTGTTTGCATAACTCCCAGCTCAATCGCGCGATCGTATTTGACAAGTGCTTGCTGGTACTCGCGATTCTTGCCGAGGGCCAGTGCATGGTTCAACAGGGTGGTGACATCATCCGGAAACAGTTGATCAGCTTTCTCAAAATATTCCAGGGCCAAATCCAGTTTCCCCTGTTCCATGCGCATCATGCCGCGATACAGTGGAGACAAATTGGATCCCGGATCAATTGAGCCGCTGACGGTGAAATAGGCCTCTGCCTGTTCGAATTTTCCCTGGGCGGCGCAGGCGTTGCCGAGTAACAGCCAGGTCAAAAAATCATTCGGATCCTGTTCTGCCAATTTTCGATACAGGTTTTCTTTTCGCAGCGGGTCTTCCTGCTGCAAATAGGCCGACAACAACTGGTCGGGGCGATTATCCGATAGCACCGTTGTTCCCGAGTCATCGGGTTCGATTTCAACCCGATCCAGGGCCGCCTGGATCAGCTGTTTCTGTTTTTTGATGGCCAGGCTGGTTTGCTGCATTGGCCAGAGTGTGGCGGCCAACCGGTTGTGTTCTGCCGCTTTGGCCAATGACGACTGGTCCTCAGCATTCAGATCCGTTTTCCGTTGAATTTCGGCCAGCCAGAAATGCAGTTCGGCGGCGGCGATCGATTCGGCATTGGCCGCGATTGGATCGAGCAAGCCAAAATATCGCCGCGATTGAAGGGACTTCAGGTCTTGCCAGGAATTCGTCCGGATCACTACCTCCGCTTCCCCAATCGCCTGTTCAAAAAACGAACGATCATGCAAACCCTGGGCAGTCGCCAATGCCGGACGGATTGAATCCGACAATTCGATATGACGACCACTCTCGCTGACGGCATGGAGCCTGTTCAATTGAGCATTGACCGTCCACAACGCCGCCATCGTCGCCAGAATGACCAGCGAACAGAGGGCCAGGATGGTCGACCCTGACGACAGTCGCGGGTTACGGCGCGCCCATTTTCGAACCCGATTCCGGATGCTTCCGTTCGTCGCCTGAAGCAGTGGTTCATGGTTCAGGAATTGGTGCAGTTCCGCCGCCAGATAGTTGCCGTCCTGATATCTTTTTGCCGGATCAGGATCGAGGCAGACTTCAATGATCGCTGACAGATCCTCGCCGATCGAAAAACGCTGGTCTCTTGGAATCCGAAAAGGATTCATTTTACTTTCTGCCAAACTATCTGGCGAGAACGTCGAATTCAAAGCATCGTTGTGGGGAAACGTACCCGCAAGTATTTCGAATAGTATCACGCCGGCTGCGTATACATCCATGGTTGGTTTCAATTCCATTTCGCCTGATGACAATGCACGCAAATGTTCGGGGGCCATATACGGCAGCGTACCGCCGACGAGACTGCCGATATTATCATTTGCCGCATGGCCAAGGTGAAAATCCAGGATCACCGCTTCACCATCGTCGTTGACCAGCAAATTGGCCGGTTTCAAATCACCGTGAATGATTCCCCGTTGATGGGCGTATCCCAATCCCTCCGCGACCTGGACCATGAACGTCGCGGCGAATTCAGGGATTGACGGATTGTCGTTGACTTTCAGGGCCTCGGCCGACA
>JBGSXT010000199.1:0-4012 GCA_041751295.1 Mariniblastus sp. | reverse complement strand
CTACTGCGGGTAAACTGGCATCATGAACGACGATTCATTAGGCGAATTTCTGCGGGGCGCGGCAAGCGATCAGGAACAACAACGGGTTGAATCCCTGCTGGCGGACCCCGAAACAGTCGTTCGTGTCAACGCGGATACCGCGCCCGAAGACTCGCTGATCGTCGCGTTGCGAGTTACCACTGACCAAACAGTCGATCCCGACAGTGTCCGGCTGCTAGCCGAGCGCATCGAACAACTGGTTCCGCGCCAGGCCATCAGCCATGACGAAATCAGACAACTATTGGATGAACCGGCCGATACAGGCGACTTGGGACGAATCGCCCAATATCGAATCGTCGAATTTGTGGCCAGCGGCGGCAGCGGGCTCGTTTTCCGCGCGATCGATTCCCATCTGAACCGAACGGTGTGCATCAAGCTGCTCAAGCCGGCCAGCCAGTTCAACGAAGAGGCCAAGGCCCGATTCCAGCGCGAATCGCGCGACGCGGCAGGACTGGTTCACGACCGCATCGTTGCCGTAATCGATGCGGGAAACCAGAACGGACTCCCGTGGTTCACGATGCCGCTGTTGGATGGAGTTTCGCTGCGAAAAAAAATCCAGCAGAATGGCTCAATCGAGTTGCAAACGGCCCTGTCCTACACGCGCCAGATTGCCGAAGGCCTGGAATATGCACATCGGCATTCCGTCCTGCATCGAGACATCAAACCGGACAACATCTGGGTCGGCCCGCAGGATGACATCAAGATTCTGGATTTTGGTTTGGCCCGGATTGCCGACGGTTCGACACCGATAACCCACTCCGGGACCGTTCTCGGTACACCAAGTTACATGTCGCCCGAACAGGTAACCGGCAAACCCTGTGACGAACGCAGTGATCTGTTCAGTCTGGGAATCGTTCTGCTGGAAATGTTGACCGGCCAATCACCGTTTCAACGATCCAACCTGTTTTCAACGTTGATGTCGGTTGCCGGTGAACAGCTCGATATCGATGTGATCGACTCGGACTCAAAGATCCCCGCTGGCGCTCGGAACCTGATATCCGATTTGCTTCAGATCAACCCGGACAAACGGATTGCGTCGGCCAGCCGGCTAATCGAACGGATTGACGAGGTCATCGTTGAGCCGAATCGAATTCGAACGAATGCTGGCGACAATACGTCGTCGTGGTGGAAGTTGATCGCGGCCGCCCTATTCGGCGCGGCGATATGTCTGGCTGGGTTTGCGATCGCAAAATTGAACGACAAAGGGACGTTGGTGGTCGAAGCCGCCGATCCGCAGGTTGAGATCAGGATCGCTGCTGAAGTGGTTACCGTCCTGGACCCGGTATCTGGTCGGAATTTTGAAATTAAGATTGGCGACACTCGATTGCCGAGCGGCGTCTATCAACTGGAAACCTCTGACTCCTCGGGCGACCTGGTATTCTCATCCAACACGATCACGATTCGTCGCGGCGAGAAAGCGATCGTAACTGTTTCCCTGATACCGGCCGTTGAGATTGATTCCAATGAAACCAGCGTCGTTCAGTCCAACGATCAATTGCCGGATATCTCCCCGGAAAACTGGGCTGACACCTCTTTCGACCCAATCGCCCGCGACCGATTCAGCGCGATTCTTCCCAACCTACCGGCAATTCCACCTGTGGGTGACATCGACCAACCATTCACAAAAACTGCGATCGTCCAGAATCCTGCCAAGCTTGAAGGAATCGATAGCTGGACAATCGAGTTTGACAAAACCGCGCATGATTGGGGGCATGCTTGGGGGCATTCCGAAAATTGTGACGGAACGCTGGAAGCGGTGATCGATTCGGGCGGGACCAGGATTCTGGAAAAAGGGAGATTGAAGTTTATTTTACCTGTTCGAGCGACTCCGGCCCGTGCATTGTTTGACGAACGATTTCCAAACCTGCTGGCGGTCAGCAGCTATGTTGTCGATCCCGATCAAATAGTGCCGAAACCGGACAATGGGTATGAGATTTCAATTTGGCGACTCAATGACAACGACGCGCAATTGCTGTTTCGAATGCCAGCCAGCAGAGAGTATCTGGTTTGGGATCAAGGCTATCGAATTGTTTTTCTACAGGGCAACAAGTTGGCTTTTTTCCGATTGGACACCGGAAATACCAATTACATCGAGGGAATTCAAAACGACGAATTGGTTTTTATTAACTTGCCGATAAACAATACATTGTCGCCAAATCGCCGGTTTTTGGCACTCAACGTCTACTCGGAGGGCAACGAGAATCAACAACTACAACAACTGGATGTTTGGAATTTGGAGACGGGCAGAAAATCTTCCAGCATTCGGGACATCGACACTTCTGGCGCATTCGGAAGATATTTCCAATGGAAGTCCGATTCTTCCCAAATCGCTGCTCGCACCAAGTCTGTTCAATACGAATATCAGATCTGCGAATCAGAATTTCCTCGTCACGTGAAAACAATAACCGTTCCGGGCACCTCCAGTGAGATCAAGGCGTTCCGGCTCAACGACGACTTTACTCTATTCGCCTGGCTGGCCGCAGACGGCACGCTGACAATTCGAAATCTTGAAAACGGTCGCCTTTTCTTTCAGAAGATCCCGGACGAACTGGATCTCGCAAAACTTGATTGGAATCGGGATGGCAGTCTGATTGTTGAAACGTCAACGTCCGGCTATCGGTGGGAAGCAGTCGGTTTATCGACTTACGGGAGCCTGGTCGCGATTAACTCCCGCCTTGCCAAAAAGTTTCCAGTCGATGATACGCCGCCAATCAAATCGCGGCTGGTCGAGGTCGCAGATTTCTCTGATGGAGTTGTGACGCTGGTTTCGAAAGAAAATCAGGAGAACAATACCAATCGCACTCTGGATTCAATTGAATATTCCATTGCCAGAATTTCGCTTGTCGATTTGCCAAGCGGTGAAATGGGAACGACACTCGTTCGACGCGAACCGTTTTCACGAGGTGTCTCCAGTCCCAACGGACAATTCATGCTTTCCGCGAAAGACTTCCGGCCAGGAACGCGTGGACGGAAAGAACTGTATTTAATGGATTTGAATGACGTCGACCGGAGTATCGATTTCGAAAATCGCCTGTGGGTTGGCTACAGTCGCGCCTCCTATCTCGCACAATTCGTTAAAACGGCAGCATGGTCCCCGGACAGTCGATTTGTTGTTTTTGCCGCTAAAGTTGATGATGATGATCCACGAACACCGCCAAAAATGTTCTGTTTTGATACCCTTACTGAAAAATTATTTGATTTTCAGAATTTGGAACTCCCAAAACAGTTGGAAGTTCTCGGAATCTGGACGTGGCGCGAGCAGTTTCTGATTCGGCGGTCGGAAAACAGGTCCTGGTTCTTCGATCCTGTGAGTCTAAAAGCATCAGAAACGCAGTTGTTTAAGCCATTCGAATCCTACGAAATAATATCTTTACAGGACGATTCCGTTATTTTCGAGGGTAGAAAACTGGATGAGCCTGCGGAAAAATTTGCTTCATCAATTCAATACTATCGAGGGAAGTTTTCGGGTGACAAATTCACGGAATTGTATTCCGTCGAAGGAAAACGAAATCTGGAGCATGAAAAAGGAAACGACGATTCCAGAATCTCCTTCGTGCGCTTGTTTTCCGATGATGGCGACTATTTCTTCGATAAACCGATTTCCCAAGCCACACCACAGGGCTTCAGAATCCATCTTCCGTTAGAAGTCTATTCGTGGACTCTGTCCAAACCGCACCAACCGTCGTTGATCATTGACCTCAAGATCTTTGATTTTAATTCATCCCCTCCAACCTGGCATTCCCGCAGAAACGTCGTCGCCTGGAGTTATCGCTCGGACCAAGGCCAGTTTGCGACTGGCAATTTTTTTACATTCAATGCCGAGTCAGTGAAATCCCGGAGGAGTCTGGCGGGGTTTCCTGGTGTCAGCATGGAATTCATTCCCGCCGATTTCGGTTGGCTGTTTACGAGCGGCTATAACCTGATCGCGGTAGATTTTGAAGGACATCCCTTGGGCAATCTCTTCTTTGACCTG
>JBGSXT010000198.1:0-2478 GCA_041751295.1 Mariniblastus sp. | reverse complement strand
GGAAACCCACCGGCCAAACCAGACTGTACCGAAAGAGTCCTTTTTGCTTGGCCGTCGGTCGATGACCTTTGTGGCCGATGACCATTGCTGCGGGCGACACAAAGCCAGCGTGTTTTGGTATCTTAAACATCGACTTCCAGCCCACGAGCTTGGCCTTTGGCCAGCGAGCCGCGGATCAGGTGTGACAGCCAGACATCGGATTTGCTGAAGTATCGTTTGGCCTTGAACCAGAACAGTTCATGCTTGACTTCGCGTTGCAGCTGTCGTACATCGGTCGACCATTGTTCCCCTTTTCGGACCAGTGCTGCCCCTTGCCCAACAAAATACCGGCTGACATAGGCGGCCGTTGCTCGGGATGGGTCAATCACGTGATCGACAGCAGCGTTCGGCAGCCACCGGCCAGCCTGATTTGCCGACAACAATCGGCGAAACATCTCTAGTTCGTCGTCACCGCCGATAGAGATATCCGTTCGACCAAGTTTGGTATTGAACAGAAATTGTTTTTGTAACGATGTGCGGATTGCAAAATTGGCGCCGTAGGGCATCTGTAAAGTTGAGAAATTGAATTCATGGTCGCCCAGTTCGCGAACGGCATAACAGCCACTCAGCCGGTCCCAGTTTTCTGCAATCCAGTTTGGTTGATGTTCTTCAAATTTTGCTCGGATCGGTCCGCCCCAAAAAGCGACATCGGGCTGATTTCGGCAGGCAGCCAGGTACTCGTCAAACCAAACGTCACCGACTGTGACGTCGTCGTCGATCCAGATCAACAATTCTCCGGCAGCGGCCTGAATTGCCTCGTTGCGGGCAAAGGCGTGTCCCTGCCGATGCTCAAACAGACTGCAGATGTCAGTTCGCTTGGAAAATTCGTCAATGATTTGGGCCGTGGAATCTGTCGAGTTGTTGTTGACAATGATCAACCGCAAGGACACGTCGTTGCTGACCGTAATCTGACACAATCGATCGATGGTCTGGGCCAGCTGACGGGCTCGGTTCCAGGTGCAGATTGCGATTTCGACATCCATTCAAAGTGTCCATTCTGCCCGAATCGTTTTGTTTAATACTTATGACAGCCAGAAAATTTAGCAACGTGTAAAAAATAATTGGCATAAGTTTTCGGTTTGTGGTCCCTAATTTATAGGCTGGCAGCCTATGCCATGAATGAAAAGCGACAGTAATTTTCCGCTGGATTCCTATGCGATTTTCGATTTGGGAGACAACCGCAGGATCCGTTCGGCAAATTCCCGGATCGGATCTCGTGGGTAACAGGCACGAATCTGCCGCCCGGCCAGCTGTCCCATTTCCTGCCATTGGTCCCGCTTTTCCCAGGCTCGCTCCAGGGCATCATCCAGCAGACGGACGATCGCGCCATCGGCGACGAACCCCGACTTGCCGTCTTCGATCAGCTCCCGGTTGCGGCCGATATCGGTCACAACTCCCATCCGATTGCAGAGCATTGCTTCGATGACGACAAGAGGCGCGCCCTCGTACCGAGACGGCAGCAACAAGGCATGATTACGTTCCCAGATTTCCGTCACATTGTCGATGAAGCCCCCGATCTTCAATCTGTTTTCGAGTCCGTAGAGTGCAATCAGGTCCGTCAGTTGCGGTAACTGGCCCTGATCATGACCATAAAACGTGACTTGAATGGATCGATCCCTCCACTTTTTTTGTTTCATTACATCAACGATCAAGTCCTGGCCTTTGGATTGAAAATGGACGCGACCGACGCACGCTAGCCTGAACATCGATTCGTCCACAGGCCAGTCCGGTGCCGAGTCATAATCGACATTGAACGGATTGGCGACGATTTCGGCATTGTCGAGTTTCAATGCGATATTGTTCTGCAATTTGAACTGATTTTCCTCGGATACGAAGTAAACCTTTTCTGCGCCGCGATACCAGCGACGATAACTGTCAAGGTTGTCGCCGTGAATGAAAAAAAATGAACTCGCGCACTGTACATTGATGGCATAAGGAATCTGCATACGCAGACATTCATCGGCAATGTCGATGCGGTCGGGATGGTAGCCGAGCGTGATCAATACGGCGTCGGGCCTTGTTTCCTGCAGCCAGGATCCATACGATCCGTTTCTGGCGAATAGCCGTTTGAAACTGTCCTTTTGCGCTTCAAAGTAGGACTTCGGCTGATCCCGCAACGTGACTTGCCCGCCATGGGTTCGGATTTCCTGCAGTTGTTTCGCCGTTTTTGGCCACCATTTGAAGTTAATAGCCACCTGATGCTGTTGTGTCTGTAGCCAGCGCGCGGCACGCCACCATAGCTCTTCGCTGCCTCCCCACGGCATTCCGGACATGCACGAGTAGAATCCGATTCTCACTTGCTGCTCCAATATTCTGCCGTTTGTCTGCGTACTGAAGATTCCACGATATTCCGTCAATCCTGACTGCTGCCTTTAAGATTTGATCTAAGATAACGCGTTCGTGATTGGCGAGCGACTTGTATCCCGGTAGGTGGCCAGC
>JBGSXT010000197.1:0-6798 GCA_041751295.1 Mariniblastus sp. | reverse complement strand
CCGCTACGACGATGGCGATGTCGATGCGCGAACGAACCACGGAGGTTGCGGTGCTCAAGGCAATCGGTTTTTCAAAGCTTCGCGTCCTGTGGATGGTGCTGGGCGAGTCGTGCTGGATCGCATTGCTCGGCGGTATGCTGGGTGTCGGAATTGGTTTGTTGTGCCTGCAAGGTTTGCATAGCGTCAGCACTCAGCTGTTTCCATTTTCGATCATCGATATGGCGGGACCGTGGATCGTCGTGCTGTTGGCAATTGCCGCCGGTATTGGAGTTGTCAGCGGAATTGTTCCGGCGATTCGAGCCGCTCAGTTGTCGGTGATCGATGGACTGCGCCGCGTGATCTAGATTTGCGAATTTAATAACTGTAATAACAGCGGCCCCAGACTTTGGCATTCAATCAATGATCCCGATCAAATACAACGTTCGCAATCTACGAGTACGCTGGGTCACGACATTGATGACCGTTATTGCGACCGGCTGGGTCGTGTGGGCGACTGTACTGACGTTTGGAATGACCGAGGGTATTGAACATGCGTTGCGTATCAGTGGTGATCCACTCGACATCATCGTGATGCGGAAAGGGAGCGACTCTGAAACGTCCAGCGCCATCGAAGCGCAGACGGCCCGCGAGATTGCCAACCTCGATGGTATTGCCAGCTTGTTGGGACCGGAACACCAGCCAATGTGTTCGACTGAATTCGTGACGATCTTCACCAAGCCGCGGCGAAACAACGGCGGCACGACCAACTTGATCGTCCGCGGCGTGGATTCTGTCGCCCGCAGTCTTCGCCCGGACTTCAAGATCGTCGAAGGACGCGATTTGAAGTCGGGCGTCAACGAGATTATAACCAGCCGACAAATGGCGTCGCGGTTCGAAAATCTGGCGATCGGCGAGAAGCTGGAGATTAACAAGATCGACTTTGCCGTGGTCGGCTATTTCGAAGCGGGGGGTAGCTCGGCGGAATCGGAAGTCTGGGCCGACCTCCGCGATCTGACCGGTGCCCGCCGCGTTCAAGGGGCGATTTCGATTGTCAATTTTCGGGCGCGCGATCGGGAAAGCCGCGATGCTCTGATCGCATTGTTGCAGGAAGATGAACGGTTCAAGTTGAAGGCGATCACGGAAGCGGCCTATTTCGAGAGCCAGATGTCGGCTTCGATCGCCATCCGCTTCATCGGCTATTTGATTGGTGGCTTTCTGACATTCGGGGCGATGTTTGCCGCCGCGAACACCATGGTCGCCGCCGTTGCCAGTCGGGGACGCGAGATTGGCACGCTACGCGCGATTGGATTTGGTAGATGGAGTATCCTGTTTTCATTTTTAATCGAGTCGCTGCTGCTATGTCTGTTGGGCGGAATACTCGGATGCCTGGCCACGTTGCCGTTCAACGGCATTTCGACCGGCACAGCCAACTGGGCCACCTTCAGCGAGATTACGTTTGCATTCCGATTCGGTCCCTGGGTTCTTGCCCAGGGAATAATCATGGCCCTGGTGATGGGATTATTGGGCGGCTTGTTTCCAGCGGTGCGTGCGATTCGACTGAAGATCGTCGATTCCCTGCGGCAAGCCTGACAAGGCATCACCGCTGGACATTGAAATCTGTTTTATAGGTCCGGAAATGGTTTGAGGTATCCCACGGTTGATCGGGCGCGAGAACCTGTCGGGAGCAAAGAAGTCGAACGGAAAACCGATACCCTGGCACGACCCTTATGCTGATTCTTTTTTCATCGAAATCATGTCAACCGAACTTCCCATCAAGTCCTCAATCCCCCGCGCCCGAGTCGTCCTGATTTGGAGTTATCTTGATTTGCATTTCCTTTAAATATTCTATCGTTAAGGTTTGAACTTCTCGAATGTCTTACCGTTGAATCGATAGGCGCCGTGGGCTTGCGTGCCGAGCCAGAGCACGCCGTCATTGTCTTTGTAGATTGAAAAAATCCAGTGGTGTTTGCCGTTTTCGGTGACCGGATAATGAGTCATTGTCTTCCCGTCGTAGCGCCAAACGACGCCGCCGAGAATCGCCATCCACATCGCGCCGTCGTCTCCTAGCGTGCTCGACATGAAGTAGTCGTATTTTTCCTGCTTATGCCCGCTCAAGTCGCCGATTCCCTTTTCTTTCTTGTACCACTGCGAGGCGTCGCCTTGACCGAGCGCGGCGCTGCGATCGATGGCGTAACGGTGCAGCGTATTGCTGAACCAGAACTTGCCAACTTTGTCCTCGATGATCGAGCGAGTGCCAAACGAACCGTTTCTCAGTTCCTCCTCAGGAATCCAGGTAAAGGACTTTCCATCGTAGCGACAGGTGCCAAGGACGGCCGTGCCGAACCAGACGTTCCCCTTGCTGTCTTTGAAAATGGTGTAAACGTCATACGGGCTGTATTTCGCATTGGGGAATTTGTCCCGCGGCAATGTCGCATCATCGCCGGCCTTGGTCTTGGGGAACGCTAAACGGTGCAACGATTTGCCATCATAGCGGTAAACCACACCCGAATCCTGGCCGCCGCTGAACCAAAGATCGTCCGGCTGATTCTTCCATTCTCCGGTAGCTTTAGGTTCGAGCGTCGTGAAGGATTGTCCGTCGAATTTGCTGATGCCGCCGTTCGTACTGAAGTAGAGGTTCCCCGATTTGTCCTCCTGAACGCCGCCGACGCCGTCGCCCGCAAGTCCGTCCTTTTTCGTGAACCGCGTGATCGTCTTGCCGTCGTAACGGAACGCGCCTTCGGAGCCGCTTGAAAACCAATGGCGGCCGTCTTTCGCTTGGAAGACGTGCCCAAGGTCTTTGGCCATTTCGGCAACCGTCTCGCCTTTGGCGATCGCTGACTGGTCGCGCGACGGTGGAGCGGCAGCCTTGGGCTTGCCGTCGCCCTGCGGTGGCGATGGAGGGGGGGCGCCGGCGGAGAAGTTGGTAAAGGTCTTGCCGTCGAAGCGGCATGCGCCCGCGTCGGCGCTGCCAAACCAGATGTTGCCGGCCTTGTCTTCGAGCATTGCATAGACGGTGAGGCTGCCGAGGCCATCCTTCTGAGTGAAATGCTGGAACGACTTGCCATCATAGCGGCTCGCACCGCCTCCTTGGCCGCTGGGAAATCCTCCGGGATGCCCCAGCCAGAGGTTGCCCGCCTTATCGACGATCATCGAGCCGACAAAATCATTGAGCAGCCCTTCTTTGGAAGTGAAAGTCGATAACGTCTTGCCGTCGTAACGGAAGGCTCCCTCCTGGCCGCCAAACCAGAGGTTCCCGGATCGGTCCACAGCCGTCGAGCGGATATTCACAAATGACCGTCCGACCTGGTCGGCGAGATTGGCAAACGATTTGCCGTCGAAGGAGCAAACGCCGCCCTGCGTTCCAAACCAGATTCGCCCCGAATCATCCTGGGCGATCGTATAGACCGAGTTGTGGACAAGCCCCTCCTTCGTCGTGAAGTTGGTCATTGATTTGCCGTCGTAACGACTGACGCCGTTTCCGGTGCCGAACCAGATATTGGCATCGCGATCTTCGAAGGTCCACATCACGTCGTTGTTGCCCAGACCCTCTTTGTCCGTGAACTTCGTAAACGACTTTTCGTCATAGCGCGTTGCACCGCCGGTGATGGAGCCGAACCAGAGTGCGCCCGAACGAGCCTCCAGAAGCGAAAAGATGCGCGTTTTCGCCAAGCCCACTTCTTCCGCAAAGTTCGTGAACGCCTTGCCGTCATAGCGAATCGGACCGCCAAACGTGGCGAACCAGATGTTCCCGGCGCGATCTTCACGAATGTTGCGAATGATCACCCGCGGCATGTACGAGGTCGACTTGGCCGCGGTCGGCGTGAAGTAGGGATCGCGATTGGCTGGCTTGTCGATCCGCTCCTGTGCATCAACGGCAAGCGATTCGTTGTCGAGTGCGATATTGTTCAAGGTTGCCATCAACGACTCCTCGTCAGCTTTCGTCGTGACGGGCTGGGCACCGACCGGGATTGAGATGGCGAGCAACCACGACATCAGGATGGTGTAACCGATGGACAAAACGGGAAGTGTCATCTCTCCTCCGATCAAGGGTAAAGTAATTTGCCGCCACGCGTACCAAAATTCGGCCAACGCGCAGTCTATATAACTGAGACCAAATATATTGGAGAGTCGCCCTTCGCACCGTCACGGCCTTGTAACGACACCACGCCAATGGCCCCCGCGCTAGCATCCAGCCGGGAAATTTCGAATGGGTCTTTGAGTGGATGCGGTTCGCACCGACCCGACGAAGGCGAGTCAGATTGCTTCCCGCCGCTCGAACATCAGATCATTATAATCCACGTCTTGCACGGGGCAGCCGAGCGTGCGGAGCATTGCCATGACCAGATATTAGCGACCGGTCCAATATCCCGGTTCGCGAGACGCGTGTGCAACGGCGATAATTGTGATTGTTGCACCAGTCTTGCGGTAAATGACCTGATAAGGAAACCGACGCATCAGTACGAATCGATGACGGTCATCACAAGCTGGAAACTGATCCGGCGATTCCGTAATCTTCGCAACGACTTCGTCGAATTCAGAATCGAATTTTAACGCAACATCGGAACTTCGTTGCGCGTACCAACACAAGGCATCGGTGAACTCGATTTCAGCTGCAGAACAAACAAGGTCGCGAGTCATTCGGAAAGCCCGGCTTTACGCCGAGCACGAGCACGAGCATGGGCCCAATCGTCCGTCTCCATTTCACCAGCTTCAATCGCGTCGCTCCGTCGATTCGCCTCGTCAAGCCAAGCCGACGAGGGTGCGGCCCAATCATCCGGAGTGACTTGGTCCCAAAGAAGGTGAATCAGTCGGGCGCGGTCTTCGGCTGGTAACGCACGAGCAGCTGCGAGAATTTCGACGATTGTAGTCATAGTTAAATCCTACGGCAAATCGCCGAAACATCAATCTCGACCTGCGGAAGAAGTCGAATTCAGTTGCCGCAAAGGTTGTAGTTGATTGCGGAGTTGAAATCACCTCGCTGAAATCGTTTGGGTTTCAGCCGAATGCCGATGCGGATCAGCCGCTATGCGCGGGGAACCGAGCAGGCCTTCGTCGGTTCCTGGACCGTTTTCCAAATCGTATCCATATCAGTGGAGATCAGCGTTCTGCGATTGTTACTGCGGAACACTGATCCTAATTTGCCGTCAACGCCGCAACCCGCGCGCGTCCGCGTCAGCTTAATTTGCATGTCCATTCATTTCTAATCGCAAACGAAGTTGCTTACCAGTTCCTTGGGCAGCGCATGGATTTTAATCGCAACTTTCAACTCCCGGTCAACAGAGCGACGAGGGGCCCAACGTCCAGCAGATCAACGGTGGCGTCTAAATTGATGTCGCCTTCAATTTGATATTCTCCGTTCACCAAGAGCGTTACAAACGGGGCTACATCCGACAGATCGACGAAGCCATCCAGATTGATGTCTCCGAAATTTGGTACCACATTGATCGAGGCATTGTCTGTATAAATATTGGAGAAAATTTCTTCTCGTAAAGGAATCGCGATCACGTCGCCTTTGATAGCCGTAATCACGTTGTCAACATCAATAACCGTGTGGCGTTCGACAACGACCGATGCTGTCTTGGTACCCGGATTGACGATGGATTGAAACTGACCCGATCCAAGAGGTGTTGTACTTGCACCAACGGTAAATAACGATATTCCGGTAACAGTGATTTCTGGTGGCGTCGTCAGGGTTTGTATTATTTCGCTTGAAAAGAATGTTTCTCCATCGACTGGTGATACCAATTCGAGAGGCGGAAAAACAGTCGGCGGAATTTGGTTGATTTCGAACGTTACTGTTTCACCGGTCGCGGTAAATACAATCTGCCATTGCCCCAGTACATCATTCTCAAAATCTCCAAACGTTTCAAAGTTCGCCCTTTCAAATGGACTGGAAAGCATGGTGCCGCCTGGTGACGTGATCTGATGACCCGATTGGCTTAACAGAAACCATGTATACCCTGCAAACGTATCAGGAGAACCAGGCTCCGGTCTGTGTCTGAAAAACAGTGCTGGGTCGATCTGTGCATTTGATTCGCACGCGTTTGAAAAAAACGCCGAAGTGACAGCCACCAGGAAAAGAACTCTGTACGACATTTCGATATACTTTTCAGAAAAGGTTGGACGTTTTGATTATAGTTCTACGCTTACATCATTCAATAGCCGTCATTGCACGACCGCCTGTCCCTAAACGAAGAACCTTTCCTAGCAACATGGACGCATTGCAGATCCGTGCTACTGCCAAGGTTCAGGGATAAGCTCTAAGTCGTTTGGTCAGGTCAAAAAAAACTGTGGACGAGTTCACAAGCGATCCTAAGTCGTTTTTTGGAAATGATTGCTGTTTTATGAGTTGAAACAGGTAAAGTATCAGTGTCCATGATTGGCGACATGGAACGCCAACGGCGGTATTCGAGGGCGTTCAATCCATTCAATTCGCTTGAATGGTGCTTGTCAAAACAAAACGGATTGATCGGAAAAGCTCGCGATTTCCCGCAATTATCGCGGAAATCGATGTAAAACGTTTCGGGATGTAAAGGATTTGTCGGTGCATTGACTCGCGGGCGCGACGCTCAAATGGAGAACGCGATAAATGGTTTGATCGATCGAGTCTGACCGATGCGGGCGATCGGCGCAATGTCGCCGACAGCGATTGAAATCTGAAACTTTTCCAAAATTGTCCCGCGCGCACAATTTCCGTGTTCCATACTTGGCCAACATGCTGCTGGCGGAGGTTGGATCCAGATTGCCGCAGCAGCGATTACCTGTCCGGGCCGCGACGGACGTTCTGTTTCGTTTTGTTTCATGGAAGGAAAAATCATG
>JBGSXT010000196.1:0-6789 GCA_041751295.1 Mariniblastus sp. | reverse complement strand
GAATATGGCGTCTGCATCCACGAGGGCCGATTCACATGGCAAGCCGCTGGGTTATTTCTTGTGGAAGACCTCGGCGCGCGGTGGGAATCGGTCACCGGTTGTCCGCTTCCGCTGGGGGGCATCCTTGTCCGCCGCAGTTTGGCCGGTGAAACGGTCGGGAGAATACAAAATGTCGTCAAAGCCTCGATCCAATATGCATTGGAAAACCGCGACCAGACCCTACCCTCCATGCGGCGTTATGCCCAGGAATTGAACGACCGAGTGATCTGGCAACACGTCGAACTGTATGTCAACCAATGGACGGTTGATCTTGGACCAGTCGGTACAAACGCATTGCAGCGGCTGTCCGCTATGGCGCAACCGCTTGGAATTCACAACGGTCAACCACTACAGATTTTCGATGTTTATTAGGGCGCAATTCCGATTCGCGTGGCACGAATCAATCGTGTGCTTCATTTAGTTCCTGGCCGCCGATGCTTTCTTTTGAGCGACTTCAATTGGAGCAGGCAGGTGAACAGCATCCCGCGACAGTGCCAACACACTCATCGCAGTACCGAATGCTTTGGATTGGTCAAAAACCCGATCATTCCAAGTGCTATCTTCATCTTTGGTCTTCATCAGCACAGTTTCGAATTTTTTGAACTCAGAGTCCTGTTTGTCACTGGGTAGCAGACGAATCGCTTGCGCTGCGTAACGATGTCCATAGTAGAAATAATAGGGTGCAATGCCGTGCGGAGGCAAATGCGTGCCAGTTTTTTTTCTTCTTTTTTCCAGTTCATCCCAATATTTGTGAAAGGCATCAATGGCGGTTTGAAGATTCTCCTGATCGCCAGCACCCAGCATCAGCAATGTGGCCTCAGTGATCGGGCCTCGTGCAATGGAGCCCGGCAAAGTATCGCCTGTGGGGGTGGTCCCGCTGTATGGAATCACCCCTTGGTCTTGGCGACTTTCCGACAGGACTCGTAACGCGCGTTTAAAAACGGCATCCGGAATGTCAACACCAGCTTCACGAGCTAAAAGCAGTGATTGGACTGCCGGTGCAGTGACAAAACAGCAATGTTGCGATTTGTTAGCATAATTCCAGCCACCCTGTTCGATTTCCTGGAAGATGACCGCGTCGGCCAGCTTCCGGATCCAGGGTTCCGTTTTCGACTTGAGTTCGTCAAATCCTTCACTCCTTTTCAGTCGACAAAAAAAGTCCAATGCGTAAATATGACCCCAAATTCGAACGTCGTAGCGCGGTGTCCGGCTGGGTTCCATCAATCGATGCTCCAGTTCGTTGAGTATCATTGAGGTACCCCGATTGATCCCTTTTTCAATGACGTTCCGATCTTTCAAGTCGGCGGAAATAAGAGCTGAGCAAACAATGGAAGTACCTCCGATTCGATAGCCGACCGGAATTTTTCCAGCGACGCGATAGACCCCTTCGTAGGGCCAAGCGCCATCACTGTTTTGCAATTCGAGCAACCGTTCAATCGCCACATCAATCAATTCACGGCGTTCCGAAGCAGTTGATTGATGATCGCGAACAGCTTCGTGGTCCTGTGCAACTGTCTGTATTCCGTCCAAGCTGAAAATAACATAGCTCAGCAGGACGCAGGAAATGACTGGATTACGCATGGCAGGCATGGAGTTTGAGACGGGTGATTTGATTTCTGAATCGTAAAGCACGTGGAGAGAGGCTGGAAGGGAGCCCAATCGGGGAATCCGCAATCCAGGGGTGGTGAGGCGGCGCATGTTGTTGAGAAACCGTGGACAAAAAAACCCACTGACACGAGGACAGCGGGCTGTGATTTACGGCGGTCCGTGGTCTGACTACTTGCCTGCACCTTCCTCCTTATCTTGGTCATCGCCATCCGTTATCAGCGCCTTGACCTCAGCAGGAACTTCGAACGTTGAAGCTGCAATTTCAGGATTAACTTCAATACTGTCAAATTGGACCGTGACCTTCGTCCCGCTCACTTTTTGGTCGATCTTGTGTGGAAATTTGATGCCCCCAACTTCCTTGTATTCACTCAAGCTGACTTCGACGTTCAAATCCCCCATTTGCGTGGCAACGATCGACTCGGAGCCAACATGCAAGCCAGTTTTCTGCGAAAAACACTGAGTCTCGACTAAACCATTTTTTTTGGTCAACTTCAATTCGTAACAGGATTCTCCGTCAATCTCCTTGATCCCGACAACTTCCATTTCCTTATAAAACTTTTCCGGATTGTAGATTTTCTCGAAATTGGATTCTGCCAGCAGGTCATCTTTTTCCTTTCCTTCCAGGACACGAGGACCCATCATGCTGTTGCTGCTCCATGCGATGGTACCATCGCTGCCTTTGGTCTCATTGAAAACGTCCGGAACTTCCACTTTGACAAACTGTTTGTTGGGCACGACCATTTGAATATTAATTGTGCCACTCAGGCCTTGATCTGGAACGGACATTGTTCCTGTCATTTTTACCGACTTGATTTCACGGTATTTCTGGGCACCTCCGGTGGACTCCGCAAACTTCTTGAGTACCTCAGCTGCGGCAGGCAATTTTTGTTGATCGTCCTGATGTCCAGCCGGGGACGTCGCGGAAAAACAAAGTAAAGCTGCCATCGCAATGGCTGGAATGTAAAATCGAAAACAGTTCATGGCCATGGAATTTTCCGGGTTTGTAATGTCTTGGCTAATATTGAAACCCGGAGCTATTCGTCATTCCGGGCTTTAGCAGTTCCTACGCCCATTAGAGCTTTTTTGTTTCAGGAAAGACAGAATAGCGGCAACTATTCTGTCTTTTTTGCATTAATCCAACGAATCGCCGCCGCCAATACTGGGTCACCCTCAAACCCTAAATTTTCCCGAGTCAGCGTGATTTCTTCGTCCGGCACAACTCCTAGCTTTTCGAGTGATTTCCCGGCAGCGGAGTGGTAGTCGGCAATGGCATATTGGAATCCGTCTCCGTTGGGCAATTTGATGATGACAGACGGTAAAGCCAATCCGGCGGTGCGGCTGCCAAATATCCGCGCCAACTCGAGATCCTGCAAGCCACCTGCGAATATCTCTGCCGACGAAATTGAAGCTTCATCAACCAGCACAGCGATCGGAGCGGTAACCGGCTTTGGCTGTGGGTTGACGACGAAGTTTAATGTATTTCCCTTCATCGTCATCGTTCCCAGCTTTCGAGGCTGGTCGACGAACTCGCCGGACATGCCCATCGTCATCCCAGCCAATCCTCCAATGTTCCCGCGCAGGTCAATAATCAAACCATTGCTGTGATTTCGATCACGCACAAAACTGCGATAAGCCGGCATGATCCGGAACGGGTCCAGAAAGGCGTTGAACGTGTAGTATCCGATATTCCCTGCCAGTGTCCTGGTTTCATCGGTAACCCGAATTGAAGGCAAGTGACCCAGCTTGGTGAATCGTCCCGGCGGTTCGTTGAATTCGATCTGCATTTCGCGCCGTTGATTATGATCGTCCTGAAAGACAATCGGCAGCAGCTCCCCTTTTGTCCCGGAAGTCAGCCGGTCCGCAGCGAGCGCGACGATCGTTTCCTTTCGCTGCGGTCCTTGAGCCGCTTTCGCAAACTTCTCCATCAGGCTTTCAGCAGTCTGGTCTCGAATACTGATAATCGACCAACCGGGCTGGACTCCGGAAACTGCTGCGGAAGATTCGTGACGAACTGCCGTGACCACCAATTGTTGCTCGACCAGCCTGACGGTAATTCCAATATTGGATTGGCCCCCCGGAATCCCGTCGACCACCTCGTAGCTGTCCGCCGGAATGATTCCAAAATGCGATTGACCCAGGCGATCACAAAGTTCCGTCATCACAGTTCGAGCATCGGCATCAGACTCGACCGCCCTGATTTTGGGAAGCAACTCACGGCGATGCTGTTCCCATGACTCACCCACCAAATCCTGATCCCAATGTGAATCGCGAATCGTTTTCCAGACCATTTCAAACGAATCAACATTCAAATTGGAAACTGTTTTTCCAATAGGAGGCAGCTTCGTGCTGGCCTGACGGGCAAATGCTGTTTGATATGCCGAAATTACAATCAAAAATGCAATGAAGCGTGAATCCATTTATTCTTCCTGATTAATCGATGCGCAAAAAAAAACCGGTCACAAGACCGGTCAGAAGTTTTGATTTCAATTTGCAAACAGTTTATTATCGGCGACGGGATCGAATGGCTAGACCCATCAAACCAAGCGCCAAAATTGCAGCTGACGTTGGTTCCGGAATGACTTCGCCGCCCGGGAAGATGTCGACACCCTTTTTGTCAATGAAGGCAACACCCGGAGTGTCGGCAAACGAGAACAGCTGGTTATCGAGATTGAGGGTAATTTTTGTAGTTTCGGGGAAGGTGATCGTGAGTTCTCTGATCCAATCGCCGCTCTGTGGAACATTGGAACCAAAGTTAATGAAATCAAGCGTACCTGAAAACAGGTCGCCTTCCAGAGTTTCGACAAATGCAATCGCGCTGATCGACGCAATACTGTCCTGACCAAAAGTGAAAAAAGCGCCAAACTCGCGAATCGTCACCGAACTGATTGTCGTTCCTGGATCGGCTTCAATCATGAACGACAAACGACCATCAAGAAAGTTGATTTCACCATTATTTGATTCGGTGACGAATCCGGTGCCCGGAAAGCTCAGATTGTCGCCGAAAATCTCCGGCTGACCATAAAGGGGAAGCGGCTCGGTGGACGTTTCGGTGACGTCGATGTACGTCAACGTATCGCCATCAAAATTTCCGTAATTAATTGAATCCGCTTGAACGTACGACGCGACGGAAAAGAACAAAAGTGCAAGGAAGTGTAGTCCTGGTTTCATTTTTTTATCCACTCAAAGAAGAAATCATCTTGGCCAAAAAACTTGTCTGCAAACTCATTGAAATCAAACTTCTCATTCCATAAAGGATACTGGCTTTAACGGTTATTGCAAATGTTCTAGCGACAAAATCAGAAAAATCGTCAAAAAACAATTTCGGATCCCTTTTTTCATAATGTGAAATAGCAGCGTTCTTCGCTTTGTTTTCGCCAGAGATTTTGCACAAAACAGTGTAAAAGCGTTGTTTACCGTGAAGAAATTCCAACAATTACCACTCAATCGCGCCAGTTTTCTAGAAATTTCGTGTTTTCGCCGATCCAAGCGACTCCTATTTTGCCTGCCGCCATTGCTTGGCGATCTCAAGTCCGACTTCGCAGGCCCGGCTCATTTCGTCCAGGCAAGCCCACTCCAAAGGTGAATGGATGTTGTGTTGACCCGATGAAAGATTGGGAGTTGGCAGGCCCATTTCCGTAAGTCGCGAACCATCTGTGCCGCCACGAATGAACTGCAATTTGGGTTCTCGACCCAGAGCTTTGTGCGCTGCGATCGCAAACTCTACCGCGTGTGGTTCCCGCGACAACCCTTCACCCATGTTTCGATATTGTCTGGTGTATTCAATATCGATCTTGATTCCTGCCTGTCGCGCGCTTGTCGCTTCGGCGGCCTCATCCAGAATTTTTCGATAATCTGTAAACCGATTTGCATCAAAATCCCGCAACAGGATTTTGATCGTAACCTCGCCGACGCCGCCATCGATCACGTACGGATGAAGAAAACCGTTTCGGCCTGCCGTGCGTTCTGGTGACAGTTCCGGTGGCAGTTGAGACAGAAATTCCGCTGCTGCCCGGACCGCGTTGACCATTCTGTCTTTGGCAATCGCCGGATGAATATTAACCCCAACGATTCGGACCAGTGCCATGTCGGCAGAGAACGTTTCATTGTCAATGATATCCTGTTCTCCTCCGTCGAACGTATAACAGACCTTCGCTCCCAGTTTTGCGATATCGACATGACTGACCCCCTTACCGATTTCCTCGTCGCAGGTGAACAGCAGGCGGACATCACCGTGTTCGATAACAGGATTTTCCATCAGGTAATTGGCCAGTTCCATGATGATGGCGACCCCCGCTTTGTCATCGCCACCCAATAACGTTGTCCCATCGGTTGTAATAATCGTTTTCCCTTTCGCATGGGGCAATTCGGGACAGATCGCGGCCCGAATGACTTTTGACGGATCGCCAGAGAGCTGAATATCCTGGCCGTCGAAATTGACAATCACGTTCGGCTGAACGTTCGCTCCGGTTGTTTCCGGAGAAGTGTCGACATGCGAATTGAAGGCAAACACCTCGATTCCTTTGACATTTCCCGGCACCGTCGCCATCACGATCCCGAATTCACTCTGTTCGGCATCGGCTATCCCCATCGCGTGCAGCTCCTGCACCAGCAATTTACCCAACACCAGCTGCCCCTCGCTGCTGGGGTACTTCCCCGCGTCTTCGACGGCCGTCGTGTTAATGACGACATATCGCAGGAATCGTTCCAACAGTCGTTGTTCGTTGATCATCACATGTTTCCTGTTTGAGTCGGGCCGGCAGTGAGTTTGTTTTTCTGTTGCGAGTTTGCAAAAAGGCTGTTATCCGATAAAACGGGAGTTTCAGCCAGAAAGAATTTTTCGAATCGAGCATTCTATGTCATCCAACGCCGTTCGCTACCTACTGTTCGATGTGGAAAGTGTGGCCGACGGCGAGCTGTTGAAAAAAATTGAATATCCGGACGAGTCGTTTTCTCCCCAACAGGCGATTGACCACTGTCGCCAGGCAATGCTCGAAGCGAATGGTCGGGAGTTCATTCATTACACTTTTCAGATTCCCGTCGCGATTGCCATCGCCAAAATCGCAAGCGATTTCAGTCTGCTCGAACTGAAGACGATTGACAACGACGTATTCCGCTCACATGTGATCACGAAAGATTTCTGGA
>JBGSXT010000195.1:0-5021 GCA_041751295.1 Mariniblastus sp. | reverse complement strand
CTACTGTTCATTCGTTGGAAGGGCTCGGTGACGATCTCGATTCGGAAATCGCAGCAGCTATCGGAAACATTTCCATGGATGCCGTGTTGGGCAGGATGACGGAGGCGGACGACGAATTGGAGTTCAATAGCCGCGTGAAAGCCGTGGTCACAAAGATCCATGGCGAAAATGTTTTCGTTTCGCTCAAGGGCCGATTCGAAGGCGTCCTGCCGATCGCACAATTCAAGCCGCAGCCTGCCGAAGGGCAGCTGGTGGAAGTCGTCATCAAGAACCGCAACGAGGACGACGGACTGTACGAAGTTGGCATCCCCGGCTCCTCTGTCGCCGTTGCCGATTGGGAAGACCTGACGGAAGGCGAAATCGTGGAAGCACGTGTTTCGGGTTCCAACACCGGTGGTCTGGAAGTGCTGGTCAACAACATTCGCGGTTTCATTCCGGCCAGCCAGATCGCCCGGTACCGCATCGAGAACTTTGGCGAATTCGTCAATCAGAAAATGCGATGTCTCGTGACCGAAGTCAATCCGCAGAAAGGTAAACTGGTCCTCAGTCGCCGCGCTATTCTGGATCGTGAACACGACGAGAAACGGAAAGAATTACTGGCATCGATTGTGGTCGGGGGACAACACAATGGCACTATAACCAAATTGATGGACTTTGGTGCGTTTGTCGATATCGGCGGCATCGAAGGCCTGGTTCACATCAGTAAATTGAGTTGGGATCGGGTGACACATCCGAAAGATGTGGTCAGTGAAGGGGAACGGGTCACCGTAAAAATCGAACGGGTGAACACTGATACCGGCAAGATTTCGCTTTCCATTCGCGATACGCTTGAACACCCGTGGGAAAGTATTGGCACCAAATATGCGGTCAATGCGATTGTCAAAGGGGTCGTGACTCGAACCGCTGATTTCGGCGCGTTTGTCAAATTGGAACCGGGAATCGAAGGGCTGGTTCACATCTCCGAAATCGCCCATCACCGTGTCATGCGGGTCGGTAACCATGTGAAGCAGGGAGATCAAGTCGAAGTGAAAATCATGTCGATTGATCCCGAAAAACAGAAGATCGGGTTATCGATCAAGGAAACCCAGACCGCACCGGTCGTTGAATCGAAGCAGAAGGTTGAAGAAGACGAACCACTGCGTGAAATCGCCGTCCCCGCCAGCGACTCACCACTGCGTGGCGGCACCGATCGCAAATCCGGCGGCGAAGGAGTCGGCCTGAATTGGTAATACAAATTCAGCGACCTGCTTGGGAAGCTTCAGGACGTGGCGCGTCATCCCCTTTTCGGCTGGTGGAAAGGCCTTTATGTTGTCCGGCTCTTGCATCGGCATCACTGCCGATAGAATTGTGAATACGCGGATTGAACATCCTCGATTCATATTAACTCCATTTGACTGGACGAAACGGGAACGAGACCCGTTTTGCAACAACTGAGCCTGTCCCGATTGCCCCAATTTCCGGGTCGACAAACAGTAGCGGGAAAACATTCATCAAACATGTTGCGTTTGAATGGCATTCTAGCGAACGAGTGGGAACGCTTCAATTCAGCCTGATAATCTGATTGACGCTGGCTGGTGCAATGACAGTGACTGGTCAATGAGGGCCGTTGGCCATTACACTTGCAGCTGGCGATATTAAAACCAGATGCATGGAATTGGGGGCAGCGAAGCAAATTGGTCTGGAAGTCACTTGTTCGGCCGGTTTTATTTCGGCTGCCCGCCGAAGCGGCGCATGAAGCGGCGATGAATTCATTTTCGCGATTAACTTCGCTGCCGTGGGCGGCAATCCGACTTCAGAAAAAATATTGCGTTGTTGATTCCCGGCTGCAGGTGGAAAAATTCTCGCTCAAATTTCCCAACCCGGTTGGACTGGCTGCCGGATTTGACAAAGACGGACGCTGGTTCCGCCAATTGTCGATACTTGGATTTGGCAGCATTGAAATTGGTACCGTTACCGGACAGGCGCAATCAGGGAACTCGAAACCTCGCCTGTTTCGCCTGCCAGTCGACAGGGCCCTGATCAACCGCATGGGGTTCAACAGCGCCGGCAGCGAGGCGGTGGCGCACTTGCTGGCGGAGCAGGGTCGCCGTGGGTTCGTCGGCATACTGGGAATCAACATTGGCAAATCAAAAGATGTGCGGTTGCAGGATGCACCGACTGAACATCAGAAGAGTCTTGAGCGGCTGTTCGAATATGCCGACTATTTCACAATTAATGTCAGCTCGCCGAATACACCTGATTTGCGACTGCTTCAAGGTCGCGACCGTCTGGTGGCCATAATTCGGGCGGTCAATGAATCTAACCAGACAATGAGCCAGAAATTTCAAACGCCGCCAAAGCCCATCCTGTTGAAGATTGCTCCGGATCTGAATGGAGATCAAATTGATGAAATCGCCAACGTCGCTCAGGAATATTCGCTCAATGGAATTATTGCGACCAACACCACCGTTTCGCGAACCAGTCTGAAAACGCCAGCGTCCACGATCGAAGCAATCGGATCGGGCGGGCTGTCAGGGCATCCATTGCACCAGCACAGTGTTCAAGTTGTGGCTCGGTTGTATTGCCGGCTTCAGGGTACGATCCCCATTGTAGGCGTTGGAGGAATCATGAATGGTACCGATGCATGGAACATGATTTGCGCCGGAGCCGACCTGATCCAAACCTACACCGGATTCGTTTACGGTGGTCCGGGATTCGTGCGGGACGTCAATTGCGAATTGCTGACACGACTTGATCGCGATGGTTTAAAAAACATTTCCGATGCGGTCGGCATTCACGCCGGACAGTATTGAACAGGGAAGTCAGATCCAGCGCAAAAAAAAAACCGCCAGGAACCAAAGTACCAAGCGGCATAAAAGTTACTCCAGCGATAAACGCAGCGATGGGAGCTGCTGGGAGACAGATGAAAGTCAGGCGTGCTAGGCACCAGCCTTAAATGACTTTGACCTACCCTATTAATGGTCCCTCAGCCGTGTATTCACCGGAGAACTGTTTCCTGCTGTTTTATTTGTTTGTGACTTTCTGTAACCGGATCAGTCGCAATTTCTGGAGGCCGTTCACATCAAATCCTACTCAATGATACCTTGGTTTCGAACAAATGCGATTGCCATAAGTGATATCGGTCATTCGAGCCACAAAGTTTGCAGGAACTGAAATAGGTTCGGGTCGCTCCAATATTTGCGGCTGATCGCAGCTGAAGGTTTATAAAGCAGCCCTTGCAGGTGGTCCAGATCAAACCGGCCAAAATCTTTGAACTACAATCTGAGAAAAAATTAATGCGGCGCGCGTTTTGCAGTTAACTGGACAATTGTGCTGGACCAGTCCGTGCCCGGAGTTGGATATTCTGCGCGAACAATGACTTCTACGTCTTTCAACAAACCGGCCTCGTCCGCTTCCTGTTTTTCTTTGATCCAATTGGGGCCTTTGGTGGCCAACACGCGACCCGCGTTGGGCCAGTAGCCGGCGAACAAGGTGGCGAGTTTGGAAATGGATCCGACAGCTCGCGCCGTCACCACGTCATATCGAAAATCAGCCAACAGTTTTTCCGCGCGCTCGTGATGGATTGGAACTTCCATCGACAATGCGTCAGCAAACTCCTGCAACGCCTTCGCCCGCTTGCTGACCGATTCAGTCAAATTGACTTCGATGTCCGGTCGCAATATCGCCAACAGCAAACCAGGTACTCCGCCACCACTTCCGACATCAAGCACTTCCAGACCCGGTTCGATCAATTTGGACAGTTCAAGTGTATCGATCAGATCGCGGGAAACAAACGTCTCCCAATCCGTGTGCCGGGTCAAATTCAGATTCTGATTTTTGAGCCACAACAAAACACAATACTGCTGCACCCGATTTCGAATCGTTTCCGACTCCAGCTCGACGGCCTGGATGCCAAATTTTTGAACTGCATTCTGAAACTCATTCAATGGATTTTCCTGAATAAAAAACGTCCAGCTTTAAAGTGCTGACGGGGCCACGAGTTCGCCATGAACATGACCTTTGTGAAATTAGGGATTTCGCACAGAACGTGCGCGCTCGGAAATCCATTTTCCAAGGAAGTCGACGATGATTGTATCGTTACTCAATTTGGTTAAAAAGCTCGATTCGCCCAACGGCACTGGAAGAACCCTCAGATGCAGGGCTGGACGCCCACGCCAAATTGTCTCGTTCGTTTGGTTGGTTTCGCGGACGTGGATTGAGCCATTGTCGCTCCGAAATCAGTTGGTCGGCCATCGCTCAAAACCTGCTGAATCAGCGCTGCATCGGAACACTGCAACGGAAGAATCGCAATAACCGCTGAAAAAAAGGTTGCGGAAATAGTTCCTGGCTTGCCAGCTTTGCCGCAACACCCTTGGCCGCGAGTCGCGCTGCCGGGCATTATCAAAAAAAACTGAACATGGCCTGTCGAAATAAATTTACGGAAAAAATCGACTTCGTTTCACAATTTCCTTGATTCAGGTTTTTGATGCGATAAGTTGAGTGCGTTGCTGAGTAGTTGATCCGTTCCTGCCCCACGGAGTTTCCCATGTCAACACGAAAAGGAATTTACAAATCTCAGCTCTCAACTCTAGGCTCCCACCTCTCGCCTCTCTCGCGTCGCCGACGACGGGCGGGTAGGAAATCTGAATTCGATGCGGCCAATTTGTATCAGCAGCTGGAAGTTCGGCAGGTACTCAATGCGGCTCCGGTCGGTGTTAATGATCTGCTGTACTCCACAGCCAGCAATACCCAGCTGAGTGTCATGGTATTCGAACAGGGTCTGCTGGCGAATGACTTTGATCTGGACGATGACATCAACGGCGGCCCGATTGGAGGCGGCGGACTGGGTGACGACTACAGCGGTCCACTGTTTGTGCAGAATGTTTCGACAACGGTTGCCGGCGGGACACTGGCAGTCGAGGTCGATGGAACGTTTACCTACACGCCGCTGACTGGTTTCTTCGGCTTCGATTATTTTACCTACCAGGTGGCCGACGCCAGTTCGAACGGACTGGCCAGTCCCGATACGCTGGTCGCGATTT
>JBGSXT010000194.1:0-7222 GCA_041751295.1 Mariniblastus sp. | reverse complement strand
TTTTTTCAGTACGTCTGTTATGGTTCTGACGGCGACTCGGGACCTCCGCCGCCAACTGCCAGTGGAATTGCAATGGCCGCGGCAATCAGCGGAAACAGTAATCCTCGTCCGCCCAGAAACCGTCCGCCGGAACTACCGCCGCAACAGTCGCCCATACTGGAGAAATCTCCTGCTCCGCCGGAACATCCGCCTCCAGCGCATCCGTCGCCGATGCTGTCTCCGGCAAATGAAACCGGCGATGAATCGTAAACGACTGCGTCTGAACCGCCACCGATGCCTCCATCAAATTGGGGAGCGAGGGCAACGAGAAAATTCGTGAACAGTGCATCCTGCAATGCGGTGTAAGCATCTGTGCTGGATTCGTCGATTGGGGCAACTGCTTCAAAACTGACTGCTGCCACGCCTTCGGGTCCGGACACGACGATGTCATACACTCCTGGCGCGACATCGGCGACTTCGAATGTGCCATCGGTTTTGATTTCAAATTCAGCAACCTGCTCATTGGCTTTGAACAGATGGGCTTTGGTTCCGGTCGACAATTCATCCTTGATCAGCGAAACAACCTGGCCCCGCAATGTCTGGCCGTCCAATTCGACGCGATTTGAACCGGCAACATTTTTCGGAGTTGTTTCAGCGGCAACCGCTTCGTTATCGACCGGCGCTGGTCCTTCTTTTTTGAGAATGTCTCGAACAGCTTTAATGTTTGGCGAGATCGAAGCCACTTCGATGAAGTTTTCTGCGCCATCTTTACCTTGAATGACATTCACGCCGCAGGTGGCAAAACTGAGATCATTGGTTGCCACAAATGAATAGACGCCTTCTTTAAGTCCTTTAACGACGAACGTACCATCGTCGTTGGTATATCCCTTCCTGACTACGCGACCATTCTGCGAGAAGTAAACGTTGACTTCCGACAACCCGCGTGGAACTTTCGACTTGAAATTGATCGCCGCCACGCGGCCCTGAACTTCGCCATCGGCGTTCAACGTGATCGTGTGATTGCGCACGGCAGTAATCCGCGCGATCGGCGCTGTCATAGCGACAGCTGGGACAGGTGGGACAATGGCGAGAGCAGTATTGCTCGTCATCCATTGGTGAGCGGAGGCGGCTGCCGTGGCGACAAGGGGCAAGGCAAAAACATAAATGCCAAGCTTGAGGATCTTCCAGGTTTCTTTCATGATGTTTCACCAATTACAAAGCTGCAAAACTGACGGTTCCAATTTGAGCGCAGACGGCTTTGAGAAGCCTTCTCCGATACCTATGTTCTAACCGCGATTCGCCCAAACGTCAACCTTTTACACACCGTAAAACAGAGCCTAAATGCCACAAATACATAATTCGATCCGTGTTTTGAAGCTACAATCCCGACAAACGTCATGACCCGTCGTCCGGAACGGCCTTTGACGTTTTGTCGCCGTGCCGCTCGACAATCATGCCATGTTCGGGACTGCTCGCCGAACCGTACTTGGATTTCGCCATCCGCCCACTGGACCAGCCCAGTCGACCCGCGAGGACAGCGTATTTCATCGCTCTTGCCATGTTGATCGGGTCGGTGGCACGGGCGATGGAAGTATTCAGCAAAATTCCATCAGCTCCCAATTCCATCGCCACCGCAGCATCACTGGCACAGCCAATTCCGGCGTCGACGATGATCGGGAATCGTGAATCACCGCGCTTCAAATCCTCGATAATGATTTGCAAATTTACTGGATTGATAATCCCCAGGCCCGAACCGATTGGACTTCCGGCGGGCATCACGCTGCTGGCGCCCGCTTCTTTAAGTCGTCTGGCCATCACCGGATCGTCGTTCGTGTAGCAAAGCACGTCAAAGCCATCGCCAACCAGCAGTTCGGTGGCCCGCAACGTTTCGATCGCATCGGGCAGCAACGAACGGCTATCTCCCAGGACCTCCAGTTTAACCCAATCGGCCCCCGGATTTTCCAGACCCTTGAGAATTTCCCGTCCCATTTTCGCACATCGAACGGCAGTTTCCGCGTCGTAGCATCCGGACGTATTGGGCAGCAACAACAGTTGATCGACATCCAGATAATCGAGAATATTGCGCCCCGAACTGTCGTGCAGTTTCTCACGGCGAACCGCGATCGTCACACACTGTGTTTCCGCTGCCTGAATCGATTGCTGCATGATTTCGAATGAATCATATTTGCCGCTGCCGAGAATCAAACGGCGGGCAAGTTGATGACGACCGATAACCAGCGGATCATCAATCGCCGTTTTATTTCCAGTCGTTTCAATATTTTTAACAGTCGAATCGGTGAACAATTCAGCCCCCGCCAACCAGAGTTACGATTTCCACTTTGTCGCCAGTTTCAAGCAACGTATTGCCGAACCCCCCTCGCAATTGAATTTCGGAGTTCAGTTCCACGGCAATCGCGTGTTGGAAGATGCCCAATTGGTCCAGCAATTGTTCGATCGAAAAATCGGTCGGAATCTGAACAATTTGGCCGTTAACAACGATTTCAATACGATTAAAAGCCATCCGAATTTAGATGGAAAAATAGTGGGAAAGTGGGGGTAAAGCGCTCATTTCAGAATATTATGATGATCCACGCGTGCGGTCTACCGGTAGCGATACAACCATCTGCATTTGCACGAAAAAAGCCCCGATACATCGGGGCTTTGGCTGTAAATCAATCGCATCGATTCGAATCGACAATTTATCCCTCTTCTTTTGACTTGTCAGCTGCGGCACTTTCAACTTCACCTTTGTCTTTGGCTTCGTCGCCATGATCATGGCTGGCAGCATCAACCGTCTTGTCTTTCAATTTACAACACAACGGAGCCCCTTTAGCCAGACCGCATTTCGCGCATACCGTGTTACCTTCAGCACAACACGATTCACTCCCTTTTACGTGACCGCATTTCTTGCAGTAAGTGGCATCACCTGGTTTAACGCCTTCGACACAACAGAGCAAGCTCCCCTTGTTGAATCCGCACGAACATTTTTCGCTGGCTGCGTTGCAGCAGTCGGCGCAACCAGCGCAACAGCCGCATTTGCCGCAGACATCTGTGTCCAAGGCAGAAACCTTGGTGGTGTTCGCCGAATTGCCGCCCGTCGTGGATTCCGTTTTCTTGTCGCAGCCGACGAGCAAAATCAGCGCCAACATGGCCATCGTCAATTGAATGTTTTTCATTATGTTCTCCTGAATTGTGTCATTGCCTTTTTGTGCTGGAAAGCTAAAGCATACGACTAAATTATTGTTGACGGCGACACTGCGTCAATCGACTAATGTTGTCCTGAGCAGCAATTATCGGCCAAATCGTTAAAACACGTTAAATCGTAACGATTAGAAGCTTTCGGCCATGTCGCGGGCGTGATAACTGCTCCGCACAAAAGGACCGCTGGCCACCTTTTTGAACCCGATTGCCTTTGCCTTGCGTCCCAGAAACTCAAATTCTTCTGGAGAAATGTATCGAACCACCGGTAAATAGCGGTCCATGGCCGGTTTCAGATATTGGCCCAAGGTCAGGAAATCGCAGCCAACATCCAATAAATCGGCCAGCACATCCAACAATTCCTCCTGGGTTTCACCTAGACCAAGCATCAATCCGCTTTTCGTCTTGAGACCAGGATCCATTTCCTTAACCCGCCGCAACAGTTCCAAAGTCCAACGATAATCCGATTTCGGACCACGCACGCGGCGATACAACCGTGGGACCGTTTCCGTATTGTGATTGAAGACTTCCGGTTTGGCTTCGATCACGCGCTGCAAGGCAGCTTTGTTTTGAATAAAGTCCGGCGTCAGGACTTCGACGCTGGCCCCGGTCTTTTCACGAACCGCCAGTACGCATTGGTAGAAATGTTCGGCGCCGCCGTCCGGCAGATCGTCCCGCGTCACGGACGTGATCACCACATGTTTCAATCCCAATCGAAAAGCAGCTTCCGCCAATCGTTCCGGTTCGTCACGTTCCAACGCTTCCGGGCGGCCTCGACTGACCGCGCAAAAACTGCAGGGGCGGGTACAGACGTTTCCGAGGATCATGAAGGTCGCCGTTTGTTGCGAATAACATTCCATGCGGTTGGGACAGCGAGCATTGTCACAGACTGTCTCCAGCCGCAGTTCTTCTAACAATTTGGCTGTCTGACCGAACACATTCCCTTTGGGAATCTGGCGTTTCAGCCATTTCGGCAGCCGTCGTTCGGCAGCGTCGGAAACTACCACGTCGTCAGCAGTCAAATTGATAATCGGTAATGAATTCAAAGGATGATTCTTGATTTTCGATTTTTGATTTTTGATTTTCGAATTGAGAATTGAGAATTTCAGCGTAAGATTTGCGAGTTGTCGTAATCGGCATTCCGAATTCCGAGTTCCCCATTCACCCCCATCCTATTCATTTCCCCTGCTCCCTTCCAGTTCCAATGAAGAAATCTCCCCTCCATGGCCGCGAATAATAAAAAATCGAAATCCGGCAAGTCCAAGCCGACGGACGCGGAGCTGGGTCAGACTCGCAACATCTCGGAAAACCGCAAAGCCAGTCACCGGTTTGAAGTGCTGGAACAATTGGAGTGCGGAATCGCGCTCGTTGGGAGCGAAGTCAAGAGTTTGCGGGAAGGCAAAATCTCATTGGATGAAGCCTATGTCCGCGTCCGCGACCGTGAAATTTGGCTGGTTAGCGCCGACATTGCGGAATATCGTCAAGCCAGTCTCTGGAACCACGATCCCAAGCGGCCCCGGAAGCTGCTGGTGCACAGCCGTCAACTCGACAAACTGTCGTCCCGTGCTCACGAAAAAGGGATGACGCTGGTTCCCTTGAGAATCTATTTCAATGCCCGTGGAATCGTCAAAGTGATCGTTGGGGTTTGCCGGGGCAAAAAACAGTTCGATAAACGGGAATCGCTGAAAACGCGCGACGCCAAACGCGATCTCGATCGGGCGATGAAAGCCCGGCGCTAAACATTGCGGAGTGTGGCTGCCAACCACTTACCTGACCTGAACAGCGTCGCTTTCTGTGCAAAATGTCGGGAATACAAGCACGACGCGCAAGCGAGTGGAATTGCTGCAAGTAGTTCACTTGCTTGCGCGTCGTACTTGTATTGCCTGAAATGTGGCGCTGTCCAGCGAATCTGTGTCGTCCAGCTCCATTGTCCGGTAAATCGAACTTCTCAAATCCAGATGACGTAAAGGGATTGGACATGTTGCCAACCGGTCTTCTTGAAACGGCTCAAGTCGTTTAGTTTTGAGTTTCCGAACTCTAAAAATTCACATCAAGCGCACAAGCCCGGCAAACCACCCATCCTCGATGCTCAAACTCGAATCGATCCTCAAGAGCTACCTGCAACCCAACGGCGAAACCGTGCCGATTCTGGACGTGCCCGAATTTGAGGTCGGGGCGGGAGAGCAACTGGCGTTGGTTGGACCCAGCGGCTGCGGCAAGACCACGTTGCTGCATATTATTGCCGGGATTACGAAGCCGGATGCCGGCACCGTGGTCATCGATGGTGTCGAAATAACCCGATTTACCGAAGCTGGCAGGGACCGGATTCGGGCCGATAAACTCGGCTACGTTTTTCAGACATTCAACCTCCTGCCCGGTTTTTCTGCTCTCGAGAATGTGCTGCTAGGGATGACCTTTGCGCGCAAAAAGTTTTCCATGGCGCGGGCCAAACAGCTGATCGACCGCGTCGGATTATCCCATCGCGCCCACAACAAGCCTTCCGCCATGTCGGTTGGCGAGCAGCAACGGGTGGCTGTCGCGCGGGCTTTGGCCAATCTGCCGTCGGTCCTGTTGGCCGATGAACCGACGGCTAATGTGGACCCGGCCAACCAGCGGCAAATCGTTTCGCTAATCCGCGACACCTGTCGAGACGAAAATATTTCGCTGATCATGGTAACTCACGCCCGTGAAGTCGCCGACCAGTTCGAGCGGGTCGATCAGTTGGCGGAGATCAACCGAGTGGTCGGCCAAACGGGAGTGGCCCTGTGAACATTTTCCGCATCGCCTGGCGCAGCATTGTCCATCGGGGCTTCGGCTCGTTTCTGACCATTTGTTCGATGGCGCTGGGAGTCATGCTGGTTGTGTCGGTGCTGTCGAGTCACGGCCTGGTGTCCGATTTTTTCTACAACAACTCCAGCTTTGGATACAACATCCTGGTCGGCGCCCGTGGGGGAAGCCTGCAATTGACCATGAATACTGTGTATTACCTTAGCCAGCCGGTGGAGAACGTTCCGTATGAATACTATTTGGCATTTTGTGACAAGGAACGAAAGCAGGAAGCTCTCGAAGATTCGCTGGACTATCGGACGTTACAGAATGAATTGGAGACACTCCAGCTTGTCGGCAGCCCAAGCGCCGCTGCCTCCGCACTGGCAGCGCTGATTGCGCATGAAACGGCGCAGAACCTGTGGTTGACCGACTTTCGGCAGCGAACGAAGTTCGATCAGGATGGTATCTACCACGAGTATACGAGCGTCGCGATTCCGCTATGTCTGGGCGATAGTTTCGAGATTGGCACCGACCAGGCAACTTATTTCCGTTGCGTCGGGACCACGCCCGAATTCTTCAGCGAACTTGTGCTGGACATCGATACAGAAGAAAAATTCCAGTTCGCCGCCGGTCGCCCGTTCGTGCGCAAGTCCGAAGAGCATGGCTTTTTCGAATGCGTTTTGGGGGCCATGGTCGCCAAAGAATCCGGATTGAAAATCGGAGACACGCTCAATCCAACTCATGGCGACCCCAACGATACCAACGCCACAGTCCACGACGACGCGTTCACCGTCGTCGGCATTCTGGAAGGGACTCGGACTCCACACGATCGAGCAGTATTCCTGAACATGGAAGGCTTTTTTCTGATGGATGGCCATGCCAAGCCAGTCGATGACGGTCAATCGCAGAACGAAGCAACGGAGGAACCGTTCGAAGTCGATCCTTTTGAAGAGTCGGACCAAGCCGTGGAAAGCGGAATGGACGTAGGGGATGTCGACAAAGCAGCCGCTGGAACGGATGGAATCCGCGATCCCGATTTCGAATCGTCAGAACTCAAATCGGTTCCACTCCCGCTCGAGCAGCGTGAAGTGACGTCGATTCTGATCCGAACCTCGAAAGACGATGAATTCGGAATCTATGCCTATTACCTGCCGCAAAAGATCAACGAAGGTACGCTGGAATCGACGCTCGATTGGTCCAATTTCCGTCCCGTCCTGGCCCAAAAAGCGGCCCAAGCCGTCAATCCCGTCGTCGAAGTCACCAAGTTCCTGCAAAC
>JBGSXT010000193.1:0-7070 GCA_041751295.1 Mariniblastus sp. | reverse complement strand
GGGACAGGCAAAAGTCTTCCGGGACAGGCAAAAGTCTTCCGAAACAGTTGAGGACAACTGTTCTACTCTGGTCAATTTTCAGTTTCCGGATGTGACATCCATCGCGATGGCAACGATTTCGTCCGGCGTGCGTGGTTTGCCGTCTGGCGGATCAAACAGATATTGACTCGCTGCCGGATTCGGAACCGCCTGTTCAAATTGATCGATCAGCGCATCGACGTCGACAATGCAGCCACTTTCGGTTTGAATTCGATTCACCAGCCGAACCAGTTTTTCGCGGCGCGCTGGATCGGTTTCTGACTGGGCCATTTATTTTTCCAGGCGACGGGGCGAGCGGCAAGTGTCATTTTACCTGTCGGGCGAATTGCCAATTCGGCCAATGCAACGCCGGGACGAATTAGCAATTCGCCCTACAAGTATATGATCATCTTCCGTTCGCGTTATTTGGCGACGCCGTTTTGATAGCGGCGATAACTGGTGGGTTGAATCTCGCGACTGTCAAGAACGGAAACGGCTGACGGCGGACTGACCGCGGATGGCTGTGTTGTCGACCTGGTATCGCTGCGATAATCAAGGGTCAAATATTTTTCTGACAATGATGATTGGACGCCAACTTGCTGGCTGACCGCTTCAGTCTGAGTCGCCGCTTGAACGTTTCGACGGTACACGGTTCCGGCAACTTCAATAAACCGGTTGCGGACATCCTCGCGGATATCGGTCAATTGATGGGCCATTCGTTGAACACCAACTCCATTCTTTTCAGTCGTTTCATTGAGTCGCTGGACAAAGTTCAATGATTCGACAAAGTTGTGATCTGCGGTCGGTCCAATGATCGGGTTCAGTGTCTTGGCGATCAGGCTCACGGTTGCATTTTCGACTTTCAGGAATACGTCCAACGAATTGTTCGCCTGCGGTTGGCCATCGGGACCAACTTTGTATTCGGTTCTGAGTATCATGACCGCCCGCCCTTCCAGGTTTCGAGCGAGCATCGGGCCGGAGTAGGTTCCCTCCGCGTAGTAGATATTCAGATTGCTGGTGCCGTAAACCAGCTCAACATTGCTGATTGCGCCCGCCCCGTCGTTGGTTACCAAATTGAAAGGACCAGTGCGTTCGGCTGTCATCTGCGTCACGCCCATCAATTGCCAGATATTGACAATGACTTCTGGATGCCGAATCAGGTACAAAAACATGTCTGGGTCGACATCGATGGACGTCACGGGAAGCCGCCGATACAGGCTCGGTTTTTGTAATACTGGAGCCAGTTTAGTCTGCGTTTCACGGTTCAACTGACTGAACGGTATTGCGCTGTACGCTTCCTGTCTCGCCTGGCGCGAATTCGTACCAGCAGCCAACAGGTCGGTTGCAGGACAGCATTCCGGTGAACAAACAAGCATCAACGCCGAGACAACAGCGACTAAGATGATTGCTGGAAGAAACGCGGGTCGATTGATCATACAGGTTCCACAAATGGCAGAATGGCCAAAGTTTTCGCGGGAACGAAAACGGGAGCGTTTGCCAAACGATGACTGATTACCGTACAGAGAGATATTCGGTTGCCAGCAGCAAACGTGGACAGCCTTTTTTGACTGGCCAATCGTTTACTCTCCGATTGCAGTTTTTGTTCGACAGCGTGACGCAATCGCTGCTGTCATTTTGCACACGCCAAATTGCCCAATTTGCCGCAACTCAGACTGAATCTCATGCAGCCCCAAATTTCACGGTCACTCTTTTAACGCCAAGTGGTTCGGAACGACACCCTTACAAGCACGACGCGCCAGCAAGTGGATCGCGTTATTACTGGCTTACTCGCTGGTGCGTCGTGCTTGTATCATCAGTTTGGCTACCGGCGAATGGTGTCCAGTTCGACGATTCGTTCGGCCGTGACGTGGTTCATTTGCAGCTCGCGATGGTAACCACGCCTGCCAATTACACCGACCTTGCTCTTTAGATACCGATTCAGGTTCAAGCCCGGTGCCGGGGCGACATGGCAGATGATCTTGCCATTTTCGTCTTCCAGGACAAATGTTGGCGAGACGCGGCCCTTGTCCCGAACCAGTTCGTTCAGCCAGCCGTAGGCGTCGTACGTCGTCCCCAGTTGTACTTGCGAGTCGACACCGAAATCGTTATTAAAGCCAGTGCCAGTGCCAGTGCCAGTGCCGGTCGCCTGATATGACGATTTCGCGTTTGGCGTACCGTTGTATGCGAATTCAAAACTACTTTGAATTCTTGTGCATTTTTTGATCTTGTCGATCAACCGTTGGGCGTGTCCGTGCTCGGTCATATCGTTGGATGTCGTCGCAATCGAAGTTGCCTGTCGTAGAATTGTTTCCAATTGCCATTGTACCGGCGGCTTGAGCAGTTCGGCCGTCAACGCGGTTTCCAAAGTTCGGATTCTATCGCTCACCGGTCCCGAGATGGGTTGGACCACTTCGTTCAACGTGCTGTAAGACTCAGTGGAAAACGCCGACTGGTTCCTCAGTTCAACGCGATTGCCGTAAGCTGGCTCCGAAGACGAGCCGAACGGGATCGCTTTGGCGTTTACGCCCAAAGGTGGGACGTTGAACGCTGGCGTCTTGAAGGGCTCAATGTTTCCAGAATCAGTCCGACTGTCGGATATGCGAATTGGTCGACTGGCCTGTTTCCAGCCCCGATTGGTGGTTCCGTCCTTTTCGGATGGGGGATCGAGCTTCAATTCGTCGAACGAGGCGTCTGATTCCTGAAATCCGGATTGGCCCAACGATTCGATTCCGTCGAGTTCGCTGTTGTCCAGATCCGATTGAATTCGATCGGCGGTTCCATCCTCTGCGACTTCCGGCAAATCGGTCAAATATTTTGGTAATTGAATGTCAGAAATTCTGATCCAGCGAAATTCGCCTGCGGGAGGAGCAATCTGATACCAAACGGTGGAATGGCCTTCGGGATTTGGCCAGTTGACTTCGCCGAGAATTTCAACACGCTCACCCTGTTTCAACTTGACTTGCCAGAGTGGACGTTCGACGCTGCCGAGGCGGGTTCCCACCCAGGCCTGAACTCCTTCTTCCGCGATCCGTCCAACGTTATCCGCGATTTTTTCGACCACGGATTCTGGAACAAGGCTGAAGCTGTCCGCCGGTGGCCTGATCGCGCACCAACCGCCAGGATCGTGTCGAAAAACATTGACCGTCGAGTTCTGTTTCAGTTCGTCGGTGGGATAATGAACCGATCCAGGTCCGGAATGGATTTCTGCCGATTCGCCAATGATCAATGCTTGATAGGGAAAATTCGGTTCGCGCTGTTGACCGTTTGCCGTTTCTGTCTGGTACAGAAACAGACCAAGCAGCAAACAGAATATTGGATTGCAGGTGTTCATTGCGCGAGCGGTGCCGACGAACCTGGCGTCCTTGGTGACTTCGGAAATCCTGATGGATCGTTGACTTGTACAGAAAGCACATTTACTGGCCAATATTAACTGGAAAAAGTGCTATCAATGTGTACTAATGTCCGGGTGCATCGTTCGGCGAGCGGCAAATGAAAAAATGCCTGTAGAACTAATTGCCAATTCGTTTTAGGTGGCACTCGGGCGATTTGGCAATTCGCCCTACATTTGATTCAAATTTTGCTACCAGAAAGTATGATCATGAAACAGAACAACCCATTTCAACTGATCCCGATTTTCATCTTGCTGGTTTGCGAATGCTACTGTTTCGCCGACGAACAGATTGCGAAAGCGAATCGTGATATCAATCAGGCGACACGCGAAGCTGGTTCATGCAAGGTGGCGGATCGGGCCGATGTGTTGCTGATCACCAGCGAAGAATTGGTAGCAGCCTGGGATGAATTTGCGACTTGGAAAACGAAGACAGGTCGCCCAACCAAAGTCGTTACTGTTGCGGACATCGAACGGAACTACGAGGGTGACGACATCCAACAGAAAATCCGGGCCTGCTGTTTGAGTCATATTGAATTACAGCAAACCCGCTGGGTGGTTCTGGGAGGTGATTCGCGGGGTCGCAGTGGCGGCCATGTCCCGGATCGGGATACTGATCATGCCGATTTCTACCGCTACAAGAATCTGCCGACGGATGAGTATTACCTGAGTGAAGGCGACTGGGACGCCAACGACGATGGAATTTATGGACGATTTGCGGATGATTTGGAGGCCGTCAATTATTCGAACCCCAAAGCTTCCCTCGGTCGCATTCCTGTCAGAACGGTCGCGGATGTTGCAGCCTACACGCGGAAAGTCATCGAATACGAATCGAAATATCCGGAAGGAGATTTTGCCAGCCAAATGATTTATACCTGTGCGGTCGAACACGCCAACCCGAAACTGGACACCAGTTGTGAAAACGTCGCTGCCGACTGGACGTCGGGCGATATCAAACAGTTTTTTATCGACAGTTCACCGTGGGATGGCGATGACGAGGGCGATCACGACCTGACGGCCGAAAATTGGACCACAATGATCAACGATGCGCAGGCGGCGAAGATTCATATGCATGGCCACGGGCTGATTCGACAATGGGTCCTCGAAAACGATTCCATGGTAACGGCAACGACGGTAGATCAGTTGACCAATAAGTCAGCCTACCCGCTGGTAACGACCGTCTCGTGCTTTACCGGTCATTTCGACGCGTTTCGCGATCCCTGCATCACCGAATCGATGCTGCGCAAGGAATCGGGCGGGGCGATTGCGATCATCGCACCGTCGCGCGAGGGAATCCCGGTGTTTCACCAGCCCTCCGATTTTCAGTTGATGCTGACTGAGGGCAAGATGGACGGCACGACGGAAATGTTGACACGATTCTGGCAACACGCACTGACGGACAAGGCCAAAATCGGCGACGCTTTCCGTGCGGCGAAACAGGATATGACGGCGGATGGGAAACAGACGGACGGTTACCACTTTGTGCTGAGTGAATTGAACTTGCTCGGCGATCCAACCCTCGATGCGCGGGCAAGACCGGTGAATTCAATCAACGCGTCTTTGCCAACAGTCAATCAATCCGATTCGATCGAAATCACGTTCAGCGGCGATCCGGGCTGCGAATTCTGTATTTGGGATGGAGCCAATCTGTATCAAACACTCAAAGCGGATGCTGACGGGAAGGCTGTCTTTCGGTCGAATGAGGGCCTCACGGGAACTTTCTACGTTGCCGCTTATGCGCCCAGCAGGAACACCTGGACCGCCGAATTGACGATTGAATAAATGCCCACTTTGTATCTGTTGGTAGAAGGGTTCCGATGCGAAATCATTTAATGTTCAGCAATGCACTAATTGCTGTTTTCAGCTCACTGTCGGCATGTATTTGCCCGTCCGATATTGTGTATGCGGACGTTCGCGTTGCCAGTATTTTTGGCGACAACATGGTTCTGCAGCGACAGGTTGAAGTTCCGATTTGGGGCTGGGCGGAACCGGGCGAGCAGGTGCAGGTAACGGCCCGAGAACAACAGATGGCGGCGACTGCGGACGCATCTGGAAAATGGCGGGCTCGATTGCAACCGATGGAGGTGGGCGAACCGTTCGAGTTGTCGATCATTGGGCCCACCAACGAAATCAAATTTCAGAATGTTGTGATGGGCGAAGTCTGGATTTGCAGTGGTCAATCAAATATGGAATGGCCAGTGGTTGCGTCGGGGAACGCTCAACAGGAAATTGTTACCGCAGACTATCCGCTGATCCGCCACGTAAAAATCGCCAATCAATTTGCCGATCAACCACAAACCAATGTCCAAACTTCCGGATGGCAAATCTGCTCATCGGAATCGGCTGGAAATTTTACGGCGGTTGGCTATTATTTTGCCCGCAAACTGCACCAGGAATTGGAGGTGCCAGTAGGATTGATCAATTCCTCGTGGGGGGGAACCATTATTGAAGCGTGGGCCAGTGCTGAGTCGCTGAAATCGCATCCGGATTTCGCAGATCGAATTTTGCAGTTGGAAGTCGCACAATCAGTGCCGGAATCGACCAAGGAACAGCAAGCTGATTCGCTGCCAGATTCCAAACCACCTGCATTCGATGGTCCCAATCATCCGACGGCACTGTACAACGCCATGATCAGCCCTCTGGTCCCCTGCGCATTTCGCGGAGTCATTTGGTATCAGGGTGAATCCAATGCAAGTCGTGCGTTTCAGTACCGCAGCCTGTTTCCGCTGCTGATCCGTGATTGGCGCAAACAATGGAATCGCGAGGTGCCTTTTTATTGGGTCCAGCTGGCCAATTTTCAAAGTCCGGTCAACACGCCGCAGCCCAGTGAGTGGGCGGAGTTGCGCGAAGCCCAATCGCTGACGTTGAATTTGCCGGCGACAGGCGAAGCCGTCATTATCGATATCGGCGAAGCAAATGACATCCATCCGAAGAATAAACAGGAAGTGGGTCAACGGCTGGCTTTGATCGCACTGAACAAAGATTACGGCCTGAACATCGAATATACAGGCCCACGTTATCGACAGATGGAAATCGCCGGGAATCAAATCAAATTGTCGTTCGATTTCGCCGACGGGCTGAAATCCTCAAACGGTCAACCGCTGTCACAGTTTTCAATCGCGGGCGAAGACCAACAATTTGTTTGGGCCAATGCAACTGTGGACGGTCCGCGCGTGACTGTAACCAGCCCGGAAATCGAAAAACCGGTTGCCGTCAGGTACGCCTGGGCCAATAACCCCGTCGGTTGTAATCTCACAAACGAATCAGGATTGCCTGCGTCACCGTTCCGAACGGATGATTGGCCGGGCACGACCGTCGGTAGGAAGTAGTGCGACAACGCCAAGCTCGTCAATCTAGTTGGCCGTGGCTATCCGCAGCCTGCGAATATGGCCATCTCCAGGCTCGTGCCGACCTGAAAAAACCAAGAAACACATTTTGCCTTAACAAGCCGCGAGACTCGGACTTAGTGAACACGATTCTCTTTTCAAAACCAGATGAAAAAGGCCGACGCAGCGTCGACCTTTTTGAGTTTAGTCTGAGTTCCGATTCCGCCAGAACTTTTTTTGAACTGGGAATTCTAACGCTTCCGGCTATTGCCCGGATTCGATTTGTTTTGCTGCTGCAAACTCACGAAGTACTTGATTTGGCTGTTCATGTTTTTCAG
>JBGSXT010000192.1:0-12987 GCA_041751295.1 Mariniblastus sp. | reverse complement strand
AAGCGATCATGGGAGACATTGGTGCGCTGTGTGGCGGGCAGGTGATCTTCAAAGATTTGTTGGACGAGATTTTTTCTTCAAAAATCAGGACACAACAGTTCTCCAACTCGACCGTTACATCTTCCTGATTGGTGACAAAATGGGGAGACAAAAATCCTCGATCGAATTGCATGCCTTCCACGACTTCGACCGTCGTTTCTGAACCGCGGCCTTCTTCAACGGTGATCACACCGTTTTTGCCAACTTTCAAAAACGCTTCGGCAAGCACGTTGCCAATGGAAGGGTCGTTGTTACCGGCAATCGTGGCAACCTGTTGAATTTCTTTTTTGCTTTTGGCGTCGATGGGCTTGGATTGCTTCGTAATTTCGTCGCAAATCACACTGGTCGCCTTGGCAATACCACGGGAAAGGGCCATTGCATCGTAGCCGGCGGCAATCATCTTCAGGCCCTCACGGAAAATCGCTTCCGCCAAAATCGTGGCCGTTGTGGTTCCGTCCCCAGCAACATCGTTAGTTTTGCTGGCTGCTTCTTTGACAAGTTGAACACCCAAATTTTCAAAAGGATCGTCCAGTTCAATATCTTCTGCGACGGTAACGCCGTCCTTGGTGATTTTCGGGCTGCCCCAACCTTTGTCCAGAATCGCATTGCGACCGCGTGGTCCCAAGGTGCTTTTGACCGCTCGCGCCAGTTTGGAAACGCCCGCGAGCAGCGGTTTCTGGGCGGCCTCATCGAATACCATTTGCTTGGCCACTATAATACCTCCGTATTTTTTTGAATTTCTCAAAATTAAAGGGGAAAACCGACAGATCTGTTCTCAAAACAAACCTGTTTTTGCCGTCGTGCTGGCTTACCCGCGTACATTCACATCGAAATGCCGAACCGGTAGCGTCAGGTTCAGCAGATTTTTTCAAATAGATAGCAATCGTCGTGCCAAAACGACCCTTGCAACAAGGATGCGGTAGGATTCCTTGCGGTTAAGGCTCCAATCGGCACTTGAAAACGAATTACTACCGTGTCAACTGCACGGGAATCCGTTGGGCAATCCCGACAAATAGATTATTTTGAGCCCGTTTGAAACTGGTCGAGGCTCAGGCCTAACTGACTAATTAGTCGAATCAAGTTCTCGCATCCAAGCAACAACAAATTCCTGCCAATGTGGCAGTCTGCAAGTGAAGTATTCCATCAAAAACGAGTCGTTCGCCTGCGTTTTTGTTGGTTTTCGAGTTCGAAACCTTTGCTGCGTCGCGATCAGCGAATCTCATTCGATTTCGACTCGCCCCGGCCGGAATCGCCGTAGCGATCGTCATCGTCCTCCTCGCCTAATCCGTCAGTTTCTGAGTCCATTTGTTCGGCGATATCCGCTGCGTCCTGAGCTACGGCAGAAACCGCTTTGCCTTGGAAGTTGAGCATGGCTTCTATGCGGGACAACTTTCCCTCGAAAAATGGGAAAATAGGAGTGCGATACAGGCCGACCACTCGAGTCATCTCAAAAATGGGCTTGTTCATTCGCGTTTTCAACGCCAATGAGCCGACGCCGGCCAGAAACAATTCCAGATAATCCAGCGGTTCGTTTTCGGTTTTCAGCCCGATCAATTCGAATCGTTCACCTTTGCCACCCAGCCGATTGATCGTCAGTCCGGATTCGTCAATGACGACTTTCAGGTGCGTCCGACTCCAAATAAAATTGCCCAGCCAAATGATGAAAAAGACCAGCGAGAGAACGAAGAAGGCTCCTGCATTTGCCTGAGGTGCAAGATAATCCAGCCAGTGCGCTATCGTGGAAAAAGGTTTGATGAAACCGGTGATCTCCAACACGACTGGGATACCTATGAACGTGCCTAGCAGTCCGAACATCAGCCAAAATTTGCTTTTCGGCATATTAAACTGGAACGCCACATACCAAACGACCATGATTGACATGCCAATCCAGAACAACATATGCGGGTTGGGAACCCAATTTGGATAATCAGCCGCACTTTCCGAATCTGTCGTTTTGGCACTCGCATTCGAAGCTTCCGCAGAACTTTGGGCGGTCGCAGCATCGCTGCCGGAATTTTTTCCGACATATTCCTGCGGCAGTGAGAGCAATGCCAATACGGCAAACAAAGCTGCCGGATAACCTGCCAGAATTCCGGGCAAATGGTCGTAAAGCGTAATTGGTTTAAAGGTACCGAAACTGGTGGCCATCAAGACTCCACTTGTCAGAACGTATTGGATCGGGTCTCAAAACATCGAATTTTATCACCACAAGCGAGTTTGCAGCAATCACAGTAATTCGTTCATCCGCCAGGATTCTTTTCGCCTTTGAACAGATTCTGCCCAGGATCGGAGTTACTTCTGTTAGTCAATTTTCTCAGCCAAAAAATGAATCGGAACTCTTGGGCTTGGCCACTAGGGGCATGATAGCAAAAATTGGCGAGGTCGACGTGCGACGAAAAATGACTGACGGATTCGGTCGGATTGGATGCTGCACCAATACGTCAAACCGGGTCGCAAATGAACTGGACGGCCGTCAACCAATTTTCTACGCTCCCGCTTTCAAGGACAGTTTCAAGCGGGCCAGTACGTGAATATGGGTAGCCTCTTCGCCAATTTGAAATTGAAATGGCCGGAGTTGGTCTTGCCGCTGGGCATGATTGCCTGCCTGTTTGTGATTTTCGTGCCGTTACCATCGGCGATCGTGGATATTCTGCTGGCAGCGAATATCTCCATTGCCGTCGTCATTTTGCTATCAACGATTTTCGTTCGAACTCCAATCGAGTTGAGCGTTTTTCCGTCGTTGCTGTTGGCAACCACCATGGCTCGGCTATCGTTGAACTTCGCAACCACGCGCATGATTTTGACACGGGGTCCAACGGACCTTGAGAATGCCGCTGGACAGGTCGTGCGAAGTTTTGGCGAATTCGTCGCCGGAGATCACATTGCGATTGGGCTGGTTCTGTTCTTGATCATCGTGATCATTCAGTTTGTGGTCATCACCAAAGGGGCGACACGAATCAGCGAAGTTACAGCACGATTTGCACTCGATGGCATGCCGGGCCGCCAAATGTCGATCGATGCGGATCTGAACGCCGGGGTCATTGATAATGCGACGGCTAAACAAATGCGGGAAGACCTGATCGCGAATGCAGATTTTTACGGTGCGATGGATGGTGCCAGTAAATTTGTGCGTGGTGACGCGATCGCAGGTATTTTGATCACGGCAGTCAACATCGTTGGTGGCCTGATCGTGGGGCTGACCTCCAACATGTCGCTGTCGCAGGCCGCCACCGTTTTTACCAAGCTGACGATCGGGGACGGCCTGGTCAGTCAGGTGCCAGCACTGCTAATCTCAATTGCAGCAGCACTATTGGTTACCCGTTCGACCAAGAAATCCAACTTGCCGCAGGAATCGTTTGATCAGTTGTTCAATCGACCGATTGTACTTGTGATCACAGCGGGATTCCTGATCGCGCTGGTATTTACGCAACTGCCAAAAATCCCTTTGTTGGCACTCGCCGCCCTGCTTGTTTTTGGAGCCAGGTTTACTTCCAGGAATACTGCCGGTGCCGTCGAGACGGCTTTGGCGGAGAGCAACCAGAACGATCGACAGCCCGAGCTGACGATCGAGAAGCTCCTTGGAAATGAAACGCTGGAAATGGAATTGGGGCTGGAACTGATCCAACTGGCTGATCCGAATTCGGGAGGCACACTGTTGCCCGCAGTGACAAGAATCCGCAAGCGACTGGCTGCCAATTTGGGTGTGATTTTGCCGAAAATTCGCATTCGCGATAACTTACAGCTGGCACCGAAAGAATATCGTATTCTCGTGCAAGGCAATCCGGTCGATATCGGAAACATTTTTCCGGATTGTGAATTGGCAATCGACCAGGGAAATGCGTCTGGACCGATTGAAGGTGCCGTCGCGACTGAAACGACAGACGACGGTCAGGCGTTTTGGATCGAATCGGCGAACCGTTCAAAAGCCGAACGATTGGGATACAAAGTCATGGGTGCCACGGCGGTCTTGACCGCTCGAATGACCGAAGTCGCGGACAAGTATGCTCCCGAACTTTTAACGCGAGATGCCACAAACCAGTTGATTGAGGAGACTCGAAAATCGTCGCCGGCGATTGTCGAGGAACTATTGCCCAATTTACTATCCCTGAAACAGTTGCAGAAAATTCTCAAACAACTGGTGTCAGAACAAGTCTCGATCAGGCCACTGGGTTTAATTCTGGAAACAATCGGAGACAACTTTGCCAAAGGATGTATGGAAAATTGGCAGTTGGTTGAAGCGGTGCGCCAGCGTTTGGGGCCTCAGATCACCGCCCGCCATTTGGGCAGCCAACACTCGATCAAGGCCGTCACGATCAACGACGACCTGCAGACCCGAATTGCTGACAACTGCTTCATGGAAAATGGTACCGTCGAAACAGGCTTGGCTCCGGAAAATCTTTCGGCGCTGGTGAAAGCACTGTCGCAGGGGGCGGAAAACATGCACGCCAACGGCCAGCAGGCGATCGTCTGCGTCAGCCAGAAAATTCGCCCGATCATCAGTCTGATCGTCGCCGAACAAAAATTGAAACTGATCGTTCTGGGATCGAAAGAAATCGTCGGTGCGTACGTTGAATCGGTCGGCGAAATATCCATGGAGCAATTGCAGGTCGGCGCCGCCGCAGCCTGACCTCTAAAACGAGAGAGAAATTGTTAATCGATCTGGATTTCCTTCGCCGTCTGGTGCGCAGCTCTGACGGAAAAGGAAACCGGTTTTGAACACTCTCGACTCAAAGACAGGCTTTGCTGTTCAATCAAATCGCGAAACGAATTATCTAACGAAATCTGCGTCGGTCGGGTCGTCCGCTAGCATGAGGAATTCAGATTCCTGACGCCGGATTCCTCCAGTCCTAAAAATTGGCAATTTATTTGAACCGTTCAAGGCCGGGATGCCGATGTAAAGACAGTCGAGGAGCCTGGGGTGGTACTACGCGCGCTGCTCAGACAACTGCTCACGAATTGACCCATTCACGACAACGAATATTTTCTGGAAATGTAAAAATTTCATTGACGCGATCGGACGGTTTCTGTTATTCATTCGTCCAGCGATCGCCACCTGAGGAATCAATCGGTTCAATGGGTTCGATAGAGGAATGTACGACAACACTGCAGCGATGCAAGTTCAACGATACGTAAGTATTGCAGACAGATCACGGAGGATTTGATGTCGACAACGGTTGCAGCACAAGAAAAAGACGAGATTCAGCAGGTATGGCAGGCCTACAAACCCGACTGTACCGATGAAGAATTGCGAAACATCCAGATGGAACGCTCTCTGCCGCTGGTGAAATACAACGGCGAACGGATTTGGCAACGATTACCCGATGGCGTCGAATTGGACGACCTGATTTCGGCGGGTGTGTTCGGATTGATGGATGCGATCAATGCATTTGACATGGAGCGGGGAGTCAAATTCGAAACCTATTGCGTTCCCAGAATTCGTGGTGCGATGCTGGATGAGCTGCGGTCGATGGACTGGGTTCCTCGACTGGTTCGATCCAAGGCCAGCAAATTGTCGGCCGCGACCAAGGCCATGGATGCCAAGTTTGGCCGCCCACCGACATTGGCGGAATTGGCCGAAAAGCTGGAGATTTCAATTCCTGAACTGGAAATGATGGTCTCCGACGCCAGCGCGGTCAATTTGGTCAGCCTGAACAAAAAGTGGTACGAAACGGACAGTTACAAAGACATCCGCGAGATCGACATCCTGGAAGACAAGAAGGGCGAAGATCCAACGCGTCGCATTCAGAAAAATGACCTGATGCGGCTGGTCACCAAGGGTTTGAATCGCAACGAGCGACTAATCATCATCCTGTATTACTACGAAGAACTGACCATGAAAGAGATTGGTGCGACGCTCGACTTGAGTGAAAGCCGGGTTAGCCAAATGCACAGCAGCATCGTCCAGCGGCTGCAGCATCAACTTGGCCGTCGCCGAGTTGAATTTGGTGGATAGTCATCGCTGCCCAATCAACCTTGAAACTGGCCTGCCGATTTGGCGGGCTTTTTTAATGCAATTATCGATCAGGCTGGGCTACGGCATAATCGAGTTCCGCCAAGTCGGCCCGGTAAAAATCGTTGACCATTGCCAGGCTTGTGGCGTCAAAATATTGCATGTAATCAGTCTCACGTTCCGTTCGATTCCAATGGGGAAGCCGTTCGAACGGAATTTCCAACCGTCGGCAAACCTCGGCAAAATCCGTTTCCAGCGACTCGAATCGCCCAATGTAATCGGCATGCTCCAGGCAGTTGTAAGGATGGGTTTGCGGAATTGAATGATGTCGAATCTTTTCTGGTGTGGTTTGCCGATTACCTGAAAACGCTATCGACTCGTCGGTAACGATCGCCAGAAACTGAGGTAACGATAGCTCAGTGTGAAATTCGGGACGCTGCCAAATCGAATCGTGCATGCCGCTCCTGAACATCTTCCAGGCGGAAATGACGCGGTCGTAGGGGTTACGGACAAACGTGAATTTGAAATGGTTTTGCCAGGCTTTCGGAATAAAGCCTTGTTTCGGACCACTCACTCGATTCGCAAAAAAACCGTGGCGGATCGACGCCCCACCCGTTTTGGGAATATGAATGAACACACAACGTGGATTGCGAATCAGGAAAACAGCCATGAAGATTGGAAGAATGTTGGACGAAACCAGTCAGCCCTTTTCCTGACAGAACGGAAACGCAGAACGTGGAATTGATGTTTGAACGACTAGAAACATACCAAAATGGAAAACTTCCCGGCAATCGCACGTCAAATTTCAATTTGCACTCCCCCAACTGTTGGCATGGGGAATTCAAACCCGTAAAATCTGGGCTCATCACTTAACAGGAGTTTTTGTGTCACTATTTGAAGACAACAAATACCAGTACCGCGACACGTTCTTCGTATTTTTCGAAAAAGGAAATCGCCCTTCGCTGGCCACAATCGAAACGTCGTTGAAAGAACTTGGTGCCCGCTACGAAACGACCCGCCGTTCGGAAAAAAACGGGCAGTTTGAGTCGCTGACGTTCGTCAGCCCCTACGATTTTTCCGCGATGGATGTCGTACTGGTTCAAGGCGAAGAGGTTCGTAGCCAGATCAAGGAATTGATGGACGATTTCAAAACGATCACGCTGGCCGGGGACGAACATAAAAAGCTGGCAAAGCTCGGACAATGCGACGCCCGCTTCGATATTTTTCACTTTGAACAGGTTTCCGGCGGCAAAGAAGATGAATTTCTCGATCCCGGCGGATTGCTGCTGGTTATGCAAAAACTGACGGAAATCTGCGATGGCATTGCCCTCGATCCCCAAAGTCAATCGTTAATGTAACGGTTACCCATGCAAGCCAAAGAAATCAAAACCGGGCAGGTTGTCGTTTACAATGATCAACCCGTGATTATCGAAAAAATTTCTGTGCAGTCGCCATCGGCTCGCGGTGCATCAACGTTGTATAAATTTCGAGGCCGAAACGTTGTCACCAAACAGAAACTCGACATCACATTAAAAGGTGTGGACACGCTGGAGCCTGCTGACTTTCAGCGTCGGGGGGTCGATCTGATGTATGCGGACAACTCCCATTGCCACTTTCTCGATCAGCAGGATTACCAGCAATATAGCCTTGACCTGGAAGACATCGAATCCGAACGTGAGTACCTCAAGGATGGACTGGAGGGGATCATGGCTTTGATCTACAACGAGCAATGCGTCGGGATTCAATTACCTGCTGCGGTGGAGCTGAAAATTACCGAGTGTGATCCGGGAATCAAAGGAAATTCAGCCACCAGCCGCACGAAGCCGGCTACCTTGGAAACTGGGTTGGTGATTCATGTTCCCGAATATCTGAAACAGGGCGAGACGATCAAAGTCGATACCCGTACCGGAAATTTTCTGTCGCGGGTTTAATCCAGTTCTCGGATCACGACCAATTTGCCAGGGTTTTCGAATTGGGGAAGCTCGTCTTCGCTGGCGGGTGGAATTCCGCTGGTCGTGATGTACAAATCACCTTGGCGATCGAATGTCATTGCGGTTGGGCGATCCAATTTTGCGATCAGTTTCGCTTCACACCCATCACTGGTATCGACAGCGATCAATTGGTACAGGCCACCTTTTTGCGGATCTTCCCAGCTAAAGTCCAGTGCGTATAGCATTTTGCGACGTGGACCGTAGGCAATGGCAACAATATCATTCAATCCGGTTGGAAAACGGTCGAGCAATTCACCTGTCATACTGTAGAAAGCCAGCACGGAATCGCCCGGTGTATCCCGGCTGCCCATTTGGGCGACGACTAAACTGCCGTCCGGACTGATCGTCAGTCCGCCGGGTGCCGTCGCTTTCGTCAATTTGCCCGTTGGAATGAATCGATGCAGGTTTTTCATTTCCAGTACTGCCAGATCGGCTTTCGCCACCCAGCCGTTTTCAACATCTCCACCACAGTTGACAAATAGCGCCGTGCGGGTAACTGCCAGCGAGAAAAAATCCCCCTCGGCCACGTGTTCGTCATCAGCAGCCAGCGTCAAACTGATTTCAAAATCTTCAGCCTTGAGCGGGTCTTTGCCAACTTTTTCGAGATCGTAGGCCGCAATCGAGTCTTCCCCGTCGTCTGAACCTCCACTGGCAACAATCAGCGCGTTGGTATCGCGAAAGGCAATTCCAAGTGGTCCCAGCATCAGCCGGCGATCAAGTTCAAACTCCTGTACCGGAAAATCGACGATCATGTCCTTTGGCTTTTGGTCCAAAACCCGGAACACACGTCCCTGGCCACTCTCGGCAACAAAAATCGAGCCTATTGTCGGTTGAATCGCGACACCGCAGGGATTCTTCAAATTGTCCAACAGAACGTGGGGGACTTTTTGCTGTGCAACAATATTGACTGGCAGGGAAATCTGAAACAGCCAAACAGAAACGATCACGAGCGGAAAAAACTTCATGCAAATTGTCCCAATCATGTGTTATTACAAACGAAATCGAGAAGCGGCATGTGCCGCTTGGCCATCAGTCTGTCCCGTTTCGTCAAGTTTGACAAGGCAATTTGCTGGCGTGCCAATTTCATACCTTGACTGCGGACACCAGCCGCTCCAGAAAAGGTCGCACGATCGTCGGCAAATTCGGAGAACTGCTGAGGCGAGGTCCCGCGATATTCAAAACTGAGATGGAGTGGATGTCGACCCAGTCCAGCGCCTGTTGGATGACCCAATCATGGTTAAGCTGCGGTGTTCCAAAGAAATCAATCGCCAACAACGGCTTCTCCAATTTTTTTGCCAACTTGATCGTGAGTGCCGTACCACCTTCTGGTTGCCCGCCGTGCAGGACTAACGTTCCATCCGAATGCATGATATTCAGCCTGGTTCGCTCCGAATAATTTGCAGTTTCCGATTCCTGCAATCGATACCGATCGGAAATTGGGCCATCCTCGGACAGCCGACCCAATGGGCACCAGCCACCGTGGGGAATTCCGAACTCGATCGCAACATCAAGTGCCTGTCGATCGATTCCAGTTTGGCCACCTGAAATGATCGTTAGTCTGGCGGACAGATTTTTCATGCAACCGATAACGAGCAGAACGTGCAAACGGAATTAATGCGGCAGTCGCAATTCCAGATTTGCCTGCAGCCGCGTCAAATGGTTGGTCCCTATTGGAAGCCGATCGCGGTTCAATTTCAAGAGTTCGACATAACGCGAAGCCTGCCCGGTGGTTTGGCGGGCGATCTGAAACAGGGTGTCTCCTTCGACAGTAGTGTAGTTTTGTCCATCAGTAACTGGTTTTGATGGCAAATTCGGACACAACTGCGGATATTGACTTCGTAGTACGTCAATCGGTGGCGTTTTTATCCGGGAATTTGGTGGCAGTTCGTCAAAGTTTTCGACGGCTCGGCGATTGTGCTGGAACAACGCACTGAAAAATCTGCCATCTCCATATTTCTGCTGTGCAATACTCCAAAAACTATCTCCGTTAACCGTCTGATAATGTAGTTCATCATCATCGGACACCGTTTCGCGTTGTGACGTCTGGCGAACAGTTTGAGGGTCAGGGTCAACAACCTCCAATGTGATTTCTTCATTGGATGTCGTTGGATTCGTCGGGTCACTCGAACCAGAATTGTCAATTTCCGGTGCGGATTGTGGCAATTTGTTTTCTTCAAAGTTGACGGGTTTTACTCGGACATCGCGCGGCGTGGCCGCAGGTTGGAACTGGCTGGGTTCGTCGGGTTGTGGAATGACGACTGGGGACCCAGCCAATTCATTGGCGAACGGACCGCTGGTCGTTGGGCCGTTTTCACCCGACCGCTGAAATCTGGGCAGATCTACTGACAAATCCCGTGCGGCCGGCGGCTCGATCGGGTTCAAGCTCTGGGCGATGATTTTGGGCGGTTCCGATTGCCGGTCATGTGACGCTAAAGTATTCGCAATGTGGGACAGTTGATCGAGGTTGTCGTTCAGCCGTTGAATCAGCATTTTTGAATCGATCGATTTTTCAAAGTCAAATGCATTGACTTCATGTCGATTTCCGGCAGGTTCGCGGGGTCGTTGGCGAGCAACAACGAAATCGTTTTTTGCCATTCTGGCAGGCGGATTCACTGGTTCAGGTTCCGCTTGAACCGGAACAACAACCAACTCATTTGCAGCAGGACCAACCGCAGCCGGAGGATTGAGGTGCCGCAAGTACTCTTCGGGTCCGACATGCCTTGCCACAGGCGCGTTTCTAACATGATCCGGAATCTGGTTTTGAAATTTGCGGTACTGGTGAACAGCCCAGCAACCGAATGCAAACACAACAAAAAAGACTAGCGTGAATCCGATTTTGGCTTCGCGAATCAGTTGGGATTCGGAATTCTTGGGTAAGAAAGGATCGGACATTCAGCCGCATGCACTCCAGTGGGATGGAGCGTTATACAAAAAGCCTGTTTTGCCAGATACGCCGATCTATCCAACGTGACAGCATTATCCGTGACAGCATGTCGGCTCTGTAAAGTCACGAGCAGCCGCGGCGACAATTTTGAGATGGGCAAAAAAAGAGTGTCATTAAAAACTGCTTCGACGTTTTATCGACGCTGTTCGACCAGAGCGCAAGTTAGGAAAGATGGCAATTTTATGACAGGCAGTTTCACACCCGCTCCGCCACTCGCAATTTTGCACTTCGCGAACGAGGATTCCGGTCAACTTCTTGTGCGGACGCCGTAATGGGCCGTTTTGTAATGACCTGCAAACGCTCGTCGGCAGCGAAGGCCGTTTTGACGATCCGATCCTCAAGCGAATGAAAGCTGATGATCGCGATTCGCCCCCCGGTTGCCAAAATTCCGGGCAGTCGTTTGACAGCTACGCTTAGCCACTTCAATTCCTGATTGACGCCGATTCTCAGGGCCTGAAACGTGCGGGTTGCCGGATCGATCGACTTCTGTTTTGGTCTCGGCACACAGGACCGAACCAGCCGCGCCAGTTGACTAGCCGTTTTGATTGGCTGCTGATGTCTGACATCGCAGATTTTTCTGGCAATTCGACGGCTGAATTTTTCTTCACCAAATTCGTAGATCAGATTGGCCAAATGTGTCTCCCCCAAGCGGTTGACCAACCGCCAGGCTGGCTCTCCAGCTGTTTGGTCAAAACGCAAATCGAGCAGACCATCACTGTGAAAACTGAATCCGCGGTCATCGTCCTGAAGCTGATCGCTGGATAGTCCCAGATCCAGCAAGATTCCATCGGCCTGATCGCATTCAATACCCGGCAGTAACTCTGGAATGTCGGCGTAGTTGGCTGAAATCAGCGTTGTATTTTCCGGTGTCCATTCTTCCGCTTGTTCAATCGCCAGCGGGTCACGATCAACCCCGATCAGTCGCCCCGTGCCGGCGAGTTGTTCCAGAATAAACTTGGCGTGCCCGCCACCACCGAAGGTACCGTCAATGATCGTATCGCCGCGAACAACCTGCAGGGCGGCGATTGATTCGTCGACCAACACTGGAATATGACTGCTCATTCAAGGAAGATACCAGTCACGGCTACCCTGAACGAGTGGAGAGTCCATTGCCAAAACCTAGGGAATTGTTCGAAATCATGGAATTTGGCTCAAGGGAAGCGGCAAATGTCCGTTGACCTGTAGAGCGAATTGCCAAGGCGTTCCTGCGTTGCATCGGACGAATTACCAATTCGACCTACAGCAATATTTTGAACTGCGGATCGCCTAAGCGCCGGAATTCCGAGCCAATCACGATCATGCGCGAACCAAAAAAAAACAACCGATCCAAACACCTCATGTGTTCCATTCGGATCGATTGTCTCTGAATCCCAAACGGGACTCAATCGCCAGACCTCTGCGTCCTGCGATGGTCCGTTCTGTAAACGAAGGTCATTCTGTGGCCAGATATGACATTGCGTCGACAGAACCGAAGGGCGTCACGGAGGATTTCAATTGTTTCGGCAGCAGCAACCGCTGTTTTTCGTCCAAAGTCCGTTCAAAAGTCCCAGTGCAAAACACGTTTTCCCAAAATCTTCCATGTTCTCCTCAACCAGCCTCTAAGTTACGAATTTGACGATCAGCGTCAATGCGATCGAAACGTTGGAAAAACTTGATCGAAGGCCTCAAAATGGCAGTTTTCACGGACTTTTTTATAGCCCCGAAAAATGGAAAAGTTTCAAGAATCGTCAGAAAAAATTCAGTGGCCAAGCAAGCAGCCGGAAAATCGTACGGCCTTTTGTTCAGCTCTCCCATAACCTACAACGCAGGTTGAAATAGGGTTCAGGAATACGATGGAAAAAGTCACACCACGATCGGAGCACCTTCAGGCTGCGGCGCATTACGATTTCGAATTACCGGTGGAATTGATTGCCCAGGAGCCATTGCCGAATCGGGAGGATTCGCGATTGATGGTTATAAATAAGACCACCGGCAAAACCGCCCATCAACATGTTCGCGATCTCGACAGCATTTTGCGGGCGGGTGATTGCCTGGTTTTGAACGAAACGCGAGTCATCCCCGCA
>JBGSXT010000191.1:0-1692 GCA_041751295.1 Mariniblastus sp. | reverse complement strand
AGAATCCGATTGAACAGGAAGGGACTTATCCGTTGCCCGAGGCACAATTGGACCGGTTCATGTTCAACATCAAAGTTGGTTATCCCAGTGCCGCCGACGAAGAGCGAATTCTGGCTGCCACCAGTAAGGGAGAGACTCCCGAAGTGCGCAAGGTATTGTCAGCAAAAGCAATCCTGAATCTGCAAAAACTGGTCGGCAGCGTGGCTGTATCTGATTACATCATCAAGTACGTTTCCCGACTCGTTCGGGCGACCCGCCCCGCCAACCCGGACTCACCCGATTTCGTCCGTGACCTGGTTGATTGGGGTGCAGGCCCTCGTGCTGGTCAGTTTTTGATCAGTGGAGGAAAAGCGATGGCCGCAATGGATGGCCGTTTTTCCGTGGCCGTTGAAGACATCCGCAAAGTCGCCCTGCCCGTTCTGCGTCATCGAGTCAGTACCAACTTTCAGGCGCAGGCGGAAGGAATGACGAGCGAATCGGTTATTGAAAAACTACTGGCCCTGATTCCCGAACCGGAAATCGATAAATTCGAATAATCGGCAGGCAATCCAATTCAACATTGTGGCCGGTCGGAGCGCAGGCGTGGCAGTCGAAAAATATCTGAAGCCGGAAGTCATCAACCAGATCAAGCGGCTCGATCTTCGCGCGCAATTTGTCGTCAAGGGTTTTCTGCACGGATTGCACAGCAGCCCGTTTCACGGTTTCAGCGTCGAGTTTTCCGAACATCGCAAATACGCACCGGGGGATGATCCAAAAGACATCGATTGGCAGGTCTACGCGAAAACCGACAAGTATTACGTCAAGAAATTCGAAGCGGAGACCAATCTGACAGGTTACCTGGTCATGGACTTGAGCCGATCAATGGGTTACACGTATCGCCAGGAACTTTCCAAATTTGATTATTCGGTTTGCCTGGCGGCGGCACTGGCCTACCTGATGATTTCGCAGCAGGATCCGGTGGGGCTGATTATTTTCAATGAGAAGATTCGCAAGAGTCTTGCTCCCAAATCCAAGCGGCGGCAATTGGGGAATCTGCTTTCTATTTTGTCCAATCTCAAGCCGGAAGGAACGGCGGATTTCAGCACGAGCATGGGCCAGATGGCGGCGATGCTGAAAAACCGCAGTCTGATCATGATCTTTTCCGATTTGCTGTTCGAAAGCGATGACACGATGGAGGCGCTCTATCGACTGAAACATGGCGGCCATGACATCCTGCTGTTTCATATTTTGGACGAGGCTGAAGTCAGCTTTCCGTTTCGCGGACCCTGTCGATTGACCGAACCGGAATCAGGCCGGGAAATCAAAGTCGACGCCGATGGTTTTCGAAAAGAGTATCAGGCCGAGCTGGCGAAATTCAGGAACACTTTGGCAACGAACTGCCATAACAGCAACATTGACTACATTCCACTCGATACCAGTATGCAATTCGATAAGGCGTTGATCGAATACTTGCACAGCCGCCGGGCGAGGTTTTGAACGATGCTGTGGGCCAACGCTGTCGTACTGGGATTGGGAGGCGCTTTGCTGACGCTGCCGGTTCTGCTGCATTTGTTGATGCAGCCCAAAGCTAAGGTGCTCGAGTTTCCCGCGTTAAAATTCGTGCGGCAGATTCAATTTGCCAATCGCAGTCGATTGCGGCTGAAACATTTTCTGTTGTTGATGCTGCGCTGTCTGCTGATCCTGTGTATGGCG
>JBGSXT010000190.1:0-2342 GCA_041751295.1 Mariniblastus sp. | reverse complement strand
TTTTCTGAAAAATTCAACGAGTTGTGCATATCCCAGGCGGATGCCAGCCCAGTTGTCAGCCTTCCGCCTTTTGATTCCCCACACGGGAATTCCATATATTCTCTTCCAACCGTATAGCAAATAACTCGTTTCGAAAGCATGAGTATCCCGGTGAAGTGAGTTTTCGAACGGAGGGCAAAATGACATTTCAAAATTGATCTTCAGCCGTCCACCAACGTTCAGGACTCGAGCGATTTCACTTATCGATGTTTCGACAACGCTTTTTTTAGAAATATGCTGGAAGACCGCATACGAATAGACTCGATCAAAAAAATTGTTTTCGTACGGGAATTCACCTCGATCACCAATGACGGAATAATTACACCCGTCTGCTGTGTTTCTGATGGCATGACCTATCATTGTCTTCGAGATATCGATTCCAAATACATTCTCCGGTGGATGGTCCACTGCCAATGCGTTCGTTAACCGTCCCATGCCGCAGCCAAATTCCAGTATTCGCATTTGTTTCGTTGTGTTGGCTTCGAGCAGCCATGGCGCGATCCACGTCGAGACCATTTCCCGACCTCGCTTGTAAAATACGCTCAGATCCTCTTCGGAGGGCTGAGCGCCGCTGTCAATAAACTGTTCATGACTCATGACTCCGTAGAGGGGATTTTCCTGAGCTTTCTCTTCCCAGGTTTTTTCCCGCATATACTCGTCGGAAGGTCTTTGCACTAAAAATTCCTTAATTTATTGGTTTAGCGAAACGCGTGTAAATGGGTTTTTGTTTAACTGGTCACCGAAGTTGATTGTAAATGGGTTGATTGGTTTTTGCTGCTGTCCCATGCTGTTGGATGTTTCGCCTTGGGCCATTTGCAAGATTGGCAAATGGCGAAAGTTTCGGCGGCAGTCGTTGCCAACGGACCACGTGGACTTCGATTTTTATATGGAGTTTCGGTTACCATGCTGTCCAGCCGCCATCCACCGTCACGGTTGCACCGGTCATATACGTCGATGCGTCGGACAGCATGAATAATGCTGCGCCTTGATATTCATCGGCCCTTGCCATCCGACCCAACGGTGTGCGGGATGAATAATTCTTGACAAATTCTTCCCCCTGATTATCGAATACGCCGCCGGGAACCAGGCAATTGACACGGATGTTGTGCTGTCGCCAGTGAATGGCCAGGTAGCGGGTCATATTCAGAATTGCCGACTTGCTGGCTGCGTAGGAAATCGGGGAGTTGACTCCCGAATCCCCGTAAATTCTTGGATCTGCCGAAACGACGCCATAAGTGCTGGAAAGATTGACGATGCTGCCGCCGCCATGCTTCATCATCGCTTTGCCGAATACCTGGCAGGCTAGTAATACCCCCGTAACATTGACATTGAATACCTGATTCCAGGCCTCCAGCGGATGATCGGCTGGATCCGAACCGTAAAATCCGCTGCCTCGATATTGAGTCGCGTTGACCAACCCATATGGCAAGCCAAAAGTATCAGTGATTTGCTCAAGCGATTTGCGCAAGCTGTCGGGCTGGGTCGTATCGGCGCCGATCGCCAATGATTCGCCACCGCTATCGATTCGCACCTGTTGCGCAACCGATTCAGCACGGTCCAGATCCAGGTCGATGATCACGACCTTGGCCCCGGCATCGCCCAGCGCCAGACACATGCTGCTGCCGATGCGGCCTGCACCGCCATTGACGATCACGACTCGTCCGTCCATCCGGAACAGTTTATTTACGATTTTTGACATTCAACTTTTCTTTCAAACAGCCTGTCGCCGGCTTGTTGTGACTCAACCATTTCGATCAAGTCATGGTCCAGCAATTTTCCGACGGATTCATAGAAACTCCAAATCGGTCGTTCGAGTCGATTCGCAATTTCCAACAGAGTTTCTTCTCCATCGCAGTAGGCAATCAGATTGGTCAAGTCCCGAACGGTTTCACCATTGCCACGGACGCTCAACGACGGGTACAGGCCCCGCTTGCCCAATTGCGGTTCGCAACCAACGGTGCAGCGGTAGTTTAGATTGGCTTCCAGGCATTGGATGCAATCAACCAGCACATCGCAGCCACCCTGCAGCCCGCCAGGGGTCACCAGCTCCAGATTGTCGAGCGACGTGTGGTATTCGGGATAAAGCCCAAACCTGGTTCTGGAAAGCGTACACAACGGCAAATCGATTCCCGGACTGCAATATTGCCGCTCGTCACTGCCTCGATTCAAGTAGCTGAATCGTTTGAAGTCAGAGTGCCGATGCCTGAGCACATGTTCCACGACCGCATCGGCCAGCGTGTTTCCTTTGCGGGACTCGACAAACGAGTATTCACGATCGTCGCCGATGCAGGAGAGATTGAATC
>JBGSXT010000189.1:0-6609 GCA_041751295.1 Mariniblastus sp. | reverse complement strand
CGCCATGTTCATGATTCTGAATCAGACGCGAATCTCGATTTCGTTCTCCGATTTCCAGCGGCTGATGACAGCCACCCGGTACGCCGAGGATTCCACGCAGCTGGTTGAAGGTTCCACCGGGATCGAAGTTCAGGAACAGGGTGAACAGGGCAGAAAGATCCGATTCTCCAATCCGACGAGACTGGAAGTGGGTCAAAGCCGGATCACCGGTCGGGTGCGGATGAAAGTGCTGGATGGTAAAGGGAGCGAAAACGAAGAAAAAACGATTGAATTCGTCGTCAACAAGGGGGAAACGGATACACTGAATGCCGAACTGAAAAACTTGCTTGATGCATCGAACATGCACTGGAATTTTTCGGATGGTCCCAATTTTTGGGATCGTTACGGGTTTCTGTTTATCACCATGGGACTGATCGTACTACTGTTCTTTTTCATGATGCGGCGGCTGGGTGGAGCCGGCGGCCCCATGCAGTTCGGTCGCAGTCGGGGTCGCTTGTATGCCGAGGAAGATTCGGCAATCTCATTCGACGACGTTGCCGGAATTGATGAAGCTGTGGAAGAAGTCAAAGAAGTCGTCGATTTCCTGCGGATGCCAGAAAAATATCAAAAACTCGGTGGCCGGATTCCACGCGGCGTATTGCTGGTGGGACCGCCTGGAACGGGCAAAACTCTGCTGGCCAAGGCAATCGCCGGAGAAGCCGGAGTCCCGTTTTTCAGCCTGTCCGGCAGCGATTTCGTCGAAATGTTCGTGGGGGTCGGTGCCGCTCGTGTACGTGACATGTTTCAACAGGCGGAATCCAAAGCACCCTGCATCATTTTTATCGATGAAATGGACGCACTCGGCAAGACACGCGGAGGAAGCGTTGTCGGCGGTCACGATGAACGGGAACAGACATTGAACGCGCTGCTGGTTGAAATGGACGGCTTTGCATCCAACAGTGGCGTGATTGTGATGGCCGCGACCAACCGCCCGGAGACGCTGGATCAGGCGTTGATGCGACCAGGCCGATTCGATCGCCATGTGTTGGTCGATCGACCGGATGTCCGGGGTCGTGAAGCGATCCTGAAAGTCCATGTCAAAAACGTCAAACTTGATCCTAGTGTGGACCTGAAAGAGGTCGCGTCGATCAGCCCGGGATTCGCTGGAGCGGATTTGGCCAACCTGGTCAATGAAGCAGCCCTGTTGGCCGCTCGCGAGGAAAAGTCGTCGGTAGGCATGGATGAATTCAACGAAGGAGTTGAACGTGTAACCGCCGGATTGGAGAAAAAGCAGCGAGTGATGAATGTCGACGAAAAACAGCGGGTTGCCTACCACGAAAGTGGACACGCGCTGGTCGCTTACAGCCTGCCGAACACGGATCCGGTTCACAAAGTATCGATCATTCCTCGGGGACTGGCAGCGTTGGGATATACGATGCAGCGACCGGCCAGTGATCGTTACCTAATGACTCAAAAGGAACTCGAAAGCCAGTTGCAGATTCTGCTGGCCGGTACGATTGCCGAGGAGATAATTTACAAGGATATTTCGACCGGTGCCCAGAATGACCTCGAACGGGCAACCGATATCGCCCGGGCGATGGTCACGCAATACGGAATGAGCCGACTCGGCCGGGTCAATTACAAAGAAGACCGCTCCAACCCGTTTTTGGCCGGCTCGTCATCCGATCTGGGGGGCCGGACTTATAGTGAACAAACCGCCCGCGAGATCGACGAGGAAGTCAAAAACATCATCGAACAGGCGATTGCCGAAGTCCGTAAAACGCTACGGGACCGACGCGAGGCATTGGAGTCCTTGACGCAACGGTTGATCGAAGTTGAATCTGTCGATCACGACGAATTGAAAAAGATCGTCGACGCAGCCACCAAAGGGCCAGTCATTGTTCCAGGAACCGCCGATCAGCAACAAACCGAAAAAGCCGATACTCGCCACGCGAAACTCGATGACAGTGATCGATCGGCACTAAATTGATCGGACGTTGAGGTCGATCCGGTTGGTGTGTGCGAACCGTTGTCAACACAATGATCGGTCGCGCAAAGCCGCAGTTTAGACTGCCATGGCAATCGTCAATCCGAGGATGTTGTCGGCTCCTGACAGCACCTCAAACTTGGCACCGCAGAAATCTTCGCCAATGGCTTGATGTTGGCCACCGAGGTGCTGCGAAAGAAAAAGTTCACAGATCGCGTAGAACGAAATGTCGTTTTCCGGTCGATCGAATCCATGCCCCTCATCAGGATACAGGACATACGTGACCGGAATATTTCTGCTGTTCATTGCGGCCACGATTTGGTCCGATTCGGATTGTTTGACCCGTGGATCATTTCCACCCTGTCCAATCAGTAGCGGGCGTTTGATTTTCTCAACCTGCGAGATGGGCGAACGGGACGCAAGAAAAATGCGCCCTGCTTCGGTTTGATAGTCGCCAACGCGTACCGTCATCAATGGCATGATCGGCATCCAATAGGGGGGCGGATTTTCCATCAACGTGATCAGGCTGCTGGGTCCAACAATGTCGACCCCACAGGCAAAAACTTCCGGTGTAAATGCCAGTCCAATCAAGGTCGCGAATCCGCCGTAACTGCCACCCATGATTGCAATACGTGCTCGATCAGCGATGCCCTCGCCGATGGCCCAGTGGACGGCATCGATTAAGTCATCGTGCATTTTGCCCCCCCACTCCAGATTGGCCGCATTGATAAATGACTTGCCGAAGCCGGTTGATCCGCGAAAGTTGACGGACAGAACTGCATATCCACGGTTGGCAAGCAATTGATGCACCGGATCAAAACCCCAATGATCGCGCCACCAGGGGCCACCGTGAACCAGCAAAACCATCGGTAACGGATGCGCGGGCCGGTCTTCCGTCGTCCGTTCGACATCCGTCGGCAAAGTCAGATAACTGACCAGATTCAATCCGTCTCTCGACCGGATAATCGCCGGGTGCATTTTCGCCAGTGTCAGTTTTTCCAACTCGGGATGACTGCTGAATAGATAATGTACCTGTTGAGCGTGGCGCTCATAACGATAGTAACGCACAGGTCCGTTATCTGTCGAAAATGCAACAATCCATTGGGTCTGATCGATCGTTTGACTGGCGATTTCCAGTTCGCCATCGCAGATCGATTTGAGAGTTTCGAAATCAGCGGTCAATGATGGATCCAGAATTTTGTGGATCGTTCGATCGTAGGTGTAGGTGACCGCCTGAATTGTTTTTTCAGCCGGATGGGTCAGGATGCCATTCACATCCGCAATGTCGGTCGCAAAAACCAGTTTCTGTTCACCTGTTTCAATATCAACTGCTGTCAAGGCGGCTGTATTCCGGTCTCGGCTGTCGGTCATGTACAATTGCGTGCCATCGGCATTCATTCCGATCGGTGACGTGGTCATGATTTCTTCCGCAGGAATCGTCATGAAGTGCAACCATTCTCCGCCGGAATCTACATTTGATTTCAGCAAGACCAGGTCGCTTTCAGGCGTCAGCGTTATGGCAAACTTCAAAACCAGATCGTCATCCGCAATGAACCCAATGTATTGATTGTTTTCTACGATCAACGTCCTTTCGCCAGTTTCGATGTTGATCCGATAGATGTCGTGAAACCAATGTTCATCTCGATCATTAATTCCCACCAATATTTCTCCAGGATGGCGGTGGCTAAGGTGATTGACTTGGGCGGCGATTCGATCGAACGGCGTCAGGTCAACGACTTTATGGGTGTCCAAGTCAACGCAATAAAGATGGAAGTCTTCGTCGCCATCCTGGTCCTGCAGGTACAGAATATGTCGATTCGTATACGCCCAGAAATACTGCGATATTCCGGTCGATCGATCCCGCGTGACGACTCGAGTATTTTCCGGTTGGTTCGCGGGTGCGACCCAAACGTTCAGGACGCCGCTGTGGTCGGCCAAATACGATAACTGCTCCCCGTCGGGGCTGATACGTACAACGGTTCGATGCGGGTTGCCAAACAGGATTTTTCTGGGGATCAAGGCGTTATTCATAATTCGATTGGCCGCTGGCATAATTCGATTGGCCGCTGGCATCGGTAATATTCAACCAGTCTACGAAAAAGGCCCCCTTAAGAAAGGAGGCCTGAAATTTACTATCGAAGTAAATTGAGTTTAGAATTCTTCCTGAGGCTGACCGTCAGCAACTGCAATCGCCTGCTCCAACGCTCGGTAATCGAGAACGGTTGGTGGAAATGATGCAGCGTCAACGTTTTCAACGCCTTCATCATTGTACCAGGACGTAACGCTGTCTCGCAGAAACTTGACAGAGCCATCACCACGCACCGCATTGACTCCGCCATCGTGACGACTGGAGATTCCCTGACGCTTTCGATCGGTAACCGTGTCAGCAATAGATTGATTCGTCAACTTATCAAAATTCAGATTCACACCCCCCCAAGCCGAAAATCCGACATCAACAATTCCGAAATCGAATTGCTGGGGACCGCCAAGGCCTCGCGATACGTACATCAAAGCGGCACCCGATGGGCGATTGTCTTGATTCGTTTTTACCGTTCCATAGGTTCGTTCGGAGAAAACAATGGTATTTGACGTACCATCTGTCATTCGACCCAACGATGTTTCATCAAACGAGCAATAGGCCCCTCGGGGAGTGGTACTGCCTGTCAGATTAGCATTAGCCAAAAGTTGTCCGTGACAAAGGTGAACATTGTTGGCCGCGACATAACTGGAAGTCGCAAAGTTCCCCATGTTCGTTCCGCCTATCGGCGAGCCGGCATCGTTGTCTGGGGGCCCTGCGTTATCTCCAGAATTGCCGAAATTGCCTGTACCGCGATGTAGGTTTCTGGTCTCCGTTGAATCCGAAGGGCACAAGAAACCCTCCAGTGTTGACGAACAAGCTGTAATCAACAGTGCCGCTGGCGAGCCGGCCGGAGGATTTGCCCCTGTCGCAACCAGCAGTCGCTCCGCAGCACTGATGTCACCACGAATGTCCAATACATTGGCGGTAGTGACCGCTTCTACATATGGCAGCAAAAATGCAGTCCAATTCCACTGGGCAGCCGTACTGGTTCCCGTAGCGGTTGGATTCGAGTCGTACGGCGTTCCCGCCATGCTGGGGTCCACTCGAATTCCGAATGGGAATGTTTGGAAGGACGACTCGTAGTTGAGTGCAGCCAGTCCAATTTGACGTAAGTTGTTAGAACATGCCGTTCTGCGGGCTGCCTCTCGCACCCGTTGTACGGCTGGAAGCAGCATCCCGATCAGGATGCCGATGATGGCAATAACCACCAGTAATTCGACAAGGGTAAAGGCGTGACGATTCCTCTGTGACATTTGAAACTCCAATTCGAAAAAAACCAAAACGATTGTGTTTGTAACTTTCCCACCGGCTACGCAACCATTTTAGACGATCGCTCTCAAAATTCAAACTACCGGCAGGACAATTTCCAATATTAACCCGCGATTTGTCAGTGAAACACGAAAAAACCACTTCAATGAAGTGTCAAAAGCAGCCTGGAAACGAGCAAAACTATCGGACACTTTGGAAACGGGCACCTTGGGACTTTATGGATCTGGCTGCCGCCGACCACTTTTTGCCAAGACTTGGCTGAGGAATTCGTTCAAAAAACGCCGGGCTTCGTAGTTATCCGCAGTAACTGAAAACAACAAGTCATCCAATCGCAAAAAGTCATCGTCAAAACAATTCAGATTGCCGATTTCCAGCAGCTCCGATTGCGATTCGGCAGAAAGTTTCGAGTCCTCCCGTCCTGCATGGGAGACGATAATTGCCGGGCTGGAAAGCAAATGTTGCCGGGCGGTATTGGTCAGGCTGTTGATCGTATGATGATTGCCCTGAAACAGCAGGACTGCATCGGATTCTCCCCGCTCCAAAATGTCGATTGAGCAGTGTTCCAATCCAAATGAAATCGGCCCGTTTCGTGTTGTATCCACGGCGGCAGGGAAACCGGTGGTCCAGGTCAAGACGTTTTCGGCTCCAACACCATTCTCGTCAGATCTCAGATTCAGGCAAACCGCTCGAACATTACGATTGACGACCTTGATCCAGGAACAGACGCTGTCCAAACAGGAGCCCAAATCTGCATCGCCGGAATTGATTTCGTCACCGGTAACAACCACCACATATTGCCTGGAACGCATTTGCTCGGAAATCGCTCGCAGCTGATCCATCAAAATCGGCCGAAGTCCTAGACGATCGATTTCAAACGTTGTTCCACGTTCAATGGATTCGAGGATCATCAGGCTCGCCTCCAATTCAGTTTCGGACACCTGCAAATACAGATCAGCGACGGTTCCGGTTTCATTGCCTGAGGCAGCCAGTACGACGAGAAAGACATCTGTTTGAGTTTGAGTCAGCCGATCAAAAATTCTGGGATGAGACCGTTTCGGATCGCATCCGATCACCAACACCAGCTGCGATCGTGTTGACATTTCACCCAGCGTCGCCGTCACCATCCCTTCGCGGGTCAGCGACAACGCCGAGCCTCGGGCAGCGTGGTCAAGCCCCAAGTCGATGATTCCGTTCACGCACTTTCCGAGATTGGCGGCCAACTGCTGCGATTTGATTCCCAGGGATTGAAGCCCGGTTAGCAGCGGATATTTCGCGTCCCGCAAGGTGCGGCTGG
>JBGSXT010000188.1:0-4314 GCA_041751295.1 Mariniblastus sp. | reverse complement strand
CCGACTCGAAAACGGCAATTACATCATTCTGGTAGGCATGCGCAAGCACCAACTGGAATCGGGTGAGACGGTCGATCAGGTTGCCGTGTTTGATCCGCTGGCCGACCGCCCGGAATTCTTGTTCCTTGGTCAGCGGGAATTTGAGGAACGTTGGAAAGGCGAAGTGATTTTCGCCAAACGTAAGTACTCGTTGCTCGACAGCAACCAGCCCTTCAGCTTGAAATGGTTCATTCCCGAGGTCATCAAACAGCGAACCGCTTTCGTCGATGTCGCTGTCGCGGCGCTGTTTATCAATTTGATTGCCCTTGTCGTGCCACTGTTCTTCCAGATTGTGATCGACAAGGTGCTGGTGAACTATGCATTTGCGACAATGCAGGTGTTGACGGTCGGAATCGTAATCGCGTTGGCGTTCGATGGACTGCTGGGTTTTCTGCGAAGCTATCTGTTGCTGCACGCGACCAGTAAAATCGATATCCGCGTGGCGACTCGGACGTTTGGCCACATGTTGAGTCTGCCGATGCAATACTTCGAACAGATCACAGCCGGAGTGTTGACGAAACACATGCAACAGACTGCCAAGATCAGGGAATTCCTGACAGGAAGTCTGTTCATGACGATGCTTGATTCGATGGCCTTGTTCATCTTTTTGCCGATACTACTGCTTTATAGCGCTAAACTGACGGCCGTTGTCCTGGGCTTTACCGCCCTGCTGGCGATCAACATTGGAGTCCTGCTGGGTCCTTACCGCCGACGACTGGAGGCGCTGTACAACGCCGAAGGGGAACGGCAGGCCATGCTGGTCGAAACCATTCATGGTATTCAAACCGTTAAAGCACTGAGTCTGGAGCCGGTGCAGCGATCGAATTGGGATCGAACTTCGGCTCAGGCCGTGAGCATGCATTTTAATGTTGGAAAAATTTCCATCACGGCGACGACCGTGTCCAAATTCCTGGAAAAGCTGCTGACCGTGATGATCATCTGGTTCGGTGCCCAAATGATCTTCAACGGCACGCTGTCTGTCGGCGAGCTGGTTGCCTTCAATATGATTGCCGGTCGCGTCACCGGTCCGCTGGTGCAACTGGTTTCGCTCGTCCATTCTTATCAGGAGTGCGCGCTGTCGGTGCGCATGTTGGGTTCGGTTATGAACCGGGACATCGAAGCCGGAATTGGCCATGGTTTGCGACCGCCGATTCAAGGCTCGATCGAGTTCGAAAATGTCAAATTCAACTACATTCCGACTAGCCCACCGGCATTGGACCAGGTGTCGCTGAAGATTCAAAAAGGCAAAGTCTATGGCATTGTCGGACGGAGTGGATCGGGCAAAACCACGATCACGCGGATGATTCAGGGCATGTACCAGCCCCAATCCGGCCTGATCCGCATCGATAACCTCGACATGCGGGAACTGGACATTTCCCATTTGCGACAGAACATTGGCGTAGTGCTGCAGGACAATTTCCTGTTCCGGGGCAGCGTTCGCGATAACATCGCAATGGCGAAAACCAATTGCAGCTTTCAGGAAGTGGTTTACGTAGCCAAACTGGCGGGCGCGGACGAGTTCATCGAGCGTCTGCCGCAGTCCTACGATACGCTGCTGGAGGAAAACGGATCGAACCTTTCCGGTGGACAAAAGCAGCGGTTGGCCATCGCCAGAGCCCTGTTGAAAGATCCGCGGATTTTGATCTTCGATGAAGCGACCAGTTCGCTTGATCCAGAAAGCGAAGCGATCATCCAACGAAATTTGAAACGAATCGCCAGCGGTCGCACCGTGATTATCGTCTCACACCGATTGTCCACGCTGACGCATTGTGATGCGATTCTGGTACTTGAGCGGGGGCGTATTGAAGCGATTGGCCGTCATCAGCAACTCCTTACTGACTGCAAGATCTATCGGGAATTATGGCAACAACAAATGGGGCGCGCGTAAAAGAAAACGTTCAAGACGAGCGGTTGCGTCGACGCAAAGCCGCACGGGTCGAACAGTTTCGCCAACGGGCAAATTACGAACGGACAATCACCGAATTTCAGCCGGATGCGGTTGAAATCGAACATCGCCGGGTACCGGGTGGTGCGCGGTGGACGCTGTATACGGTCATGGCTCTGATCACGGCCACTGTCCTGTGGGCCTGTTGGGCCCAAGTCGATGAAATCGTTGTTGGTCAAGGCAAATTGATCACGACTGAAAATGCGGTCGTCGTGCAATCCTTTTCGACGGCTCCGATCCGCAGTCTGAATGTCCAGTTTGGGGACCGGGTCACCGCCGGGCAGATCGTGGCCACGCTCGATCCAACCTTTTCTGATGCGGACCTGATCCAGCTGGAATCTCGTCGTAATGCTACCGAAGCAACTATCCGGCGATTGCGGGCAGAATTGGACGGAATCGAATTTGTGATCGATGGCCATGAATCGGATCGCGATTGGATTACGCAGTTGGTGCTGTTTCGCGAACGAAAATTGGCGTTTGAGGCCGAGATGGAACGCGCGGATGCCGACTTAGACAAATTCAAAGTTCAAAAGCAGAATACGGACGGAGATATCGAATTCAATCAGAGACAGCTGAAAATATACCGGGAAGTCCAACAGAAGATGGCGTCACTGGAGACACGAAAATCGGCCACCAGTATGGAAGTGCTGAGTGCCCAACTGCGAACGATGGAATCGGAACGAACGTTGAAAACGGCAAACAACACGATTCGGGAGTTGACGGCTGATATCGACGCGCGGGAGAAGCAGCGGAATTCCTTTATCGCCGGGCAACGTTCGGAAATTGCGGATGAACTGTTGAAGGCCAGTCAGGAGCTTTCAGCGGTTGAACAGGAAATCAACAAAGCCAATCGAATGGGAGAGCTAATGGAATTGCGGGTTCCAACCGATAGCGGCCACAGCGAATTTGTCGTGTTCGAAGTGGCCGACCGGTCGGTCGGATCGATACTGAAGGAAGGTGAACCGTTATTCAAGCTGATTCCGATCGATGTTCCGTTGGAAGCGGAAGTCGAAATTTCCGGTCGGGATGTGGCGAAATTGCGAGTATTGAAAGCCTTGCCGGAGAGCGGCGACTTACCCAATGGATCCAAAGTCACTCTCAAACTGAGTGCCTTCGATTACCAGGATCATGGTACCCTCAACGGCTATGTCCGAACCGTCAGCGAAGGGGTCTTTGAGAAACCGGCCGGAGCATCCGGCGCGACGCCAGCGGCAACCTTCAAAGCCCGCATCAAGTTGATTGAACCGACGAAACTCAAAAACGTTCCGCCGGATTTCCGCTTGATGCCTGGTATGGCCGCAACGGCTGAAATCAAAGTCGGTAAACGCCGGGTCATCCAGTATTTTCTGTACCCGATCCTGAGATACCTCGATGAAGGTTTCCGCGAGCCATGATTTCACAGAATTGCTTTCCCTACCCGGATGCAAAAGTATCTGCCTGACAGATGCGGGTCGGGTGAAAAAGAGAAGTTGATCATAAGCCGGGTTCTGTTCACGCGATTGCGTGTGATGACCATTTATCCAGGCTGCACATTGCTGTGCAGCTCGAGCAGCCTACCCGAAAGTCAAATGCGACGGACCGCCACTTCTTTCTGCTTGGCCTTGCTCCGGATGGGGTTTACCAGGCTGTCCAGGTCGCCCTGGACACCGGTGAGCTCTTACCTCACCTTTTCACCCTTACCATTCCGACAAGTCGGAATTCGGCGGTTTACTTTCTGTGGCACTTTCCCTGATCTCGCGACCGGTCGGCGTTACCGACCATCCTGTCCTGTGGAGCCCGGACTTTCCTCCCGCGATTACTCGCCAGCGATCATCTGAACAACTTCTCGAATCATCTTAACAGATAGACCACCGGAGTCAAAGTTCGCCGAAAACTTGATCGACTAGTTTGTCTAGTGGCGAATTGGATTTGGCCTGGACGACGATTCGATCGTGGGGATGCAGTGCGTAGTCCTGTTCGTACTTGACCTGCCGGTTTTTCTTGAATTCCACTGGCAGTTTCAAGACACCGCCGTTCGGCAATTGGCGATGGAGGTCGACGGTCATTGAATTCGTCATCTTGAACGCGCCCGATTGTTGCAGTGCATTCTGGACGGTGGTTGGTTGGGAGATAGCGCCCTGGAATAGCTTGGCTTTTCCAATAATCGGGTGCATTTCGACAAAATAGGGGGCTGGCTCCTCGACCGGGGGTTCGTTGGACTTGGCAGTGGGTTTGATCATTGTTGACAATGTCGAGCAGCCGGACAGGACGGCGGTTAAGCAGGCCAAGGCCACGAAGATCTTAAGTCTCTTTATACCGATTAACATCTCTTCCCCGAATCATGCTCGCGT
>JBGSXT010000187.1:0-2161 GCA_041751295.1 Mariniblastus sp. | reverse complement strand
GGTCTGCTGGGCTCCCTAATGGCGATTGCGTTGACACTGATTGCATTCACTCAGATGCCGAAAATTGTGGCCACTCCGGTGGTCGGGTTCGCTTCATTGGCAATCGTACTGGTGACGCTAATTGGCCGAGGAAAATTGCCGTTTCGAATTCCGGGAGCCTTGGGTGCGGTGCTCGTCGGTTGCGCCGTTTGGTATTCGATGATGGGGATTGACGCATTTTGGGACACGGGGTTGATCCCGGATTCGGGACCGGTTGCCCAAACCCGCTGGTTTCCAACGGAATGGCTGATCGCATTCAATTTCGAATGGCTGCAGGCCATGCCGCAGACGATTGTCTATCTCCCATACATCGTTCCGTTTGCCATCACCACGGTGATCGGAGGCATCGATTGCGCTGAGAGTGCAGCGTCCGTTGGGGACGATTTCAATACAAACACAGTCATCGGCGTCGAGGCGGTCGCTACCATTTTGGCCGCTATTTGCGGAGGTGTCCTCCAAACCACGCCTTACATTGGTCACCCGGCCTACAAAGCGATGGGAGGGCGAGCCGCCTACACCTTGGCGACAGCGTTGTTTGTTGGTGGCGCAGGCTTGATTGGATATTTCGGCCTGGTGTTGAAATGGATTCCGGAAGCCGCCATGTTGCCGATTCTGGTTTTCATAGGACTGGAAATTACGTCGCAAAGTTTTCATGCCACTCCCAGACGCCATTATGCGGCCTTGGCAATCGCCTGTATTCCGGCCCTGGCAAAGTTGGTCATGATTTATCTCGGGCAATACATGCCGGCGATCAATTACGAATCGGCGGTTGAGTCGGGTGCCATCAAACAGGGAGATATGTTGCACCTGAAGAGTCAGATGCTGCAGTTAAACGTTCTTGCCGGTGGATTCATCGTGACCAGTCTGATCTGGGCCTCTGCCACTGCGAAGATCATCGATCGGCGTTATTTCAGTGCGTCTATCTACTTTGCCATCGGCGGCATGTTGGTGTTGTTCGGATTCATCCACTCGCCTCTTGTCGGCGACAGAATGTTTTTGCCATGGCAGATGTCCGACCCGGAAGTGTTTAACGCCGGTCTGAAGCGAATCGTGCTTGAATTCGCCGTCGCCTATCTGGTCATGTCGATATTGATGTTCGCGATGGCTAGCACGACCAAGGAAAAACCAATCGATACCGATAAAGAATACGAACAATTGGGCTGCTAGGCTTTGTGGGCTTTTGAAGATTTTAACATTGGTTTCAACGACGAGGGACTCTAACCCTGATTTCTATGCGCAGCAAAGCACTAGCGCAAAAAATCCAATAGGCAACTCGGCGGGGCATCGCGTCCATATCTCCAGTCACTTCAACTCCGGCCGCTTCAAGTGATGATTGACTGTCGCGTCCGCCATTCGCTTCAGCGCCACGCGGTCCACCTTTCCGCCGGCATTGATCGGCATTTCGTCAAGCACCCTGATCTCATCGGGCGCTTTATAGCCAACGCGGGCGCGCGAGAATTGAATCAGTTCTGATATTGCCGGCCGGTTGACACCCGGCCGATAGGTAATGTACGCGCGGACGTTCTCGCCATGAATCAAATCGTGGATGCCAATGACTCCTGCACTGGCGACGGCCGCGTTTTCCAGCAGCGAGTCCTCCACTTCCTGCGGACAGATGTTCGAGCCATCGTGGATGATGATCTGCTTCTTGCGGCCATGGAACCAAAGGTAGTTCTGCTCGTCGGCCGCCACCAGGTCGCCCGTGTCGAGCCAGCCGTCAACCATTGTTTTCGCGGTCGCATCGGGGCGATTCCAATAGCCGATCATGTTGCAGGGGGATTGGATCCATAACTGCCCGGGTGTCCCGGCGGGGACTTCGACCCCATCGTCGCCGCGGATCGAGGCTATGAAACCTGGCGCCAATTGACCGATCGAACCAATCCGATTCAACGCGGCGGTCGGATTGATCGCCGACGTTCCCGTTTCGGTCATGCCATACACTTCCTCGATGGCGAATCCCGTCACATCCAGGAACTCGCGCTCGAGTTCTGCGGAGATCTTATCGCCACCTGAGATACATCGACATATGGATTGGAAATCCTCTCGCTGTGCTGCGTGGTCGCGGACCAGGCCGAAAAGCGGACTGGGCAGCATGCACAGCAGCGACGGTCGCGTGTTGCGG
>JBGSXT010000186.1:0-12667 GCA_041751295.1 Mariniblastus sp. | reverse complement strand
TGCTGATCGCTGACGAGGTGGCCACTGGATTCGGCAGGGCAGGCGCGATGTTCGCGTGCGAACGGGAATCAGTGGTTCCCGACATCCTGTGCCTGGGAAAAGGACTTACAGGTGGCTATCTGCCACTTTCGGCGACAATTGCAAATACAAGAATATGGGAAGCGTTTTTGGGGACAACCGACGACAAAAAGGCGCTTTATCATGGCCATACATTTGGAGGCAATCCACTTGCTGCCGCCGTCGCCCTGGCAAACATTGGCTTGTTCGAATCGGAAAATCTGCTGGAAGCAATGCAGCCGACGATTGCACGGATGGCAGAACGCATGGTAGCGATTAAAAAGTATGCAATGGTAAAGACGACTCGCAGTATTGGGTTGATGGGTGGCATCGAAATCTGCGTGGACGATCATCAAACTGGAGCGGCGGTCTGTAAGCGGGCGCGGCAGCGGAATGTACTACTCCGCCCGCTGGGCAATGTCGTCGTCGTGATGCCCCCATTGGTTGCCAAACCGAACGACATCGACCTGATTTTTGACGCAGTGACCTTCGGCCTGGACGCTGCCTGAGGCAAAAAGGGGTCAAATACCTTTTTCTTGGGATGGTTTCACCGCTTGGCCTGATTCACGCCTTTCTTGCGAGCTTCACACGCCAATTTGAATGCTCCCCGGTCGCCATGAATATGGGACGAGAATGATTTTGTCCGCCGTCTGCCCAGGCCGTCCGTCCATTGGGCGACCCAGTACCAATAGTGGTATTCAAACTCGCCGCGGGTATCGATCTGTTTATGCAGACGGACTCCCACCATTCCAGAGCTGTTGCGTTTCGATGGAGTCCGGGCAAGCTCCTTGACGGAATACTTGCGCGAAGCGGCTTCCAGTTTATCACGATACTGCTTGGCGGCTGCCAGCGCACCCCGGTTGCCGCCATGTCCGTTATCGGAAAAAAATTTTTCGGTTTTTTTGCCTCGGCGCTGGATTCGAACTTCCCAGCCACCATAGATTTTTCCCGATGGGCTTTTGGTTTCAATCCGGGAAATATTCCGTTTGGGATTCTTTCTGGCCATTCGAAAACTGACTGTATTTAATTCGTCGTCGTGCGAAAACCCTGTGGTCCTCCGCTGATCAGCTTACCATACTCCAGCGGCCAACTGGCGGTTTGAAATCCGGTGTCGATCAGCCAGCTTCGGATCATGGCGAGGTCATCGTAGGCATCCGGATAAACCCACAGCGAGACTGTTGTTTTTTCCGGAATCATTCGATCGATCCGGCTACGGAACTGTGATCCATTTTGCAGAGCCATATCGACGTTTTCGCCGATTTTTTCAGCCGTCGGCTGCAGAACAAACTGTTTTAGTTGCGCGGTCATTTGCTGATGATTTTGAATGTTTCGCGTAGCAATTTCGAGTCCGTATTGCAGCCGAAAATCGCCGATTGGCCCGACCGTCTCAAGCGTATTTTCCGCACTTCGCAGTTTTTCTGCTTTCAGTTCCCATTCGTTCTTCATGACGTTGATCAGCTCGTCCAAAGGAACGTGAACGATTCGTCCCGCCTTGATTCTAAAGTGAATTTCGTCTGAAAATACGGTGCGTGCGATGGGGGTCGGATAATGTTCGATCGTTTCAACAATCGGTTTGGCTTGATTTTCGATGGCCTGTGACTGAAACCTGACCTGTTCAATTTTCTGTTTGAGCGATTCGATTTCCGCAGCAGCGATGACGCTGGCCCGTTGCTGTCCATCGAGCTCGGATTTTCGCGTCTCAACCTCCCGACGTGCAGATTCGATATTCAATAGCAGCATTTGTCGAAATCCGGAAAGCTGGTTGGTGATACTCTGCTCTTCAGCGATTTTTCGATGCAGTTCGCCGTTCTCCGCTCTCAGATTTTCCGATTCAGCCAGTTTTCGGTTGGCTTGTCGATTCAATTCTTCGATTTTCTCAACACTTTTTCCAACAGGCTCGCCTGGTTTTTTCCAAACAGTTGCGGCTTGGGCGCCCACGACGACCACCAGAATGATCATGATCCCGACCAAGTTTGCGACCACGTCCAGAAATGAATCCTGACCCATCGACGAATCGTTCTCGTTCATGGCTGCGGTTCCTTGAGTTCGATTCCACTCTGATTCAACAGATTCAACAGTTGCTGGTAGCGGTGTTCTCCGCCGGGCGAAACGACGACGTCCAATTCCGGTTTCCAGTATCCGCCAACACCGGCGACGCCCCATGTTTCAATTCGATGCCAAATTGCTTCGACCAGGTCCAAGGTTGCTTTGTTCGGATCATTCCCGAATTCGATGCGAATGCGTTTGTTCGATCTGGAATCCGCATCGATCGTCAATTCCTGATCGGAAACCAGCAATTTGAGTGGCCGTCGATAAGCGATCGCACCTTCGGACTTGGATGGCAGCGCCCACCCTTCGCCCCGTTGTTCGGCGATGCTTGCCCCTTCCGCCTGGATTCCGTTCAATTCAATATCGGCATCGCGTTTGGCATCGGATTGCTGGTCCCCTGTTCCTTGTTCTGTGTTCAATGATTCATCAGCTGCAGTTTTCGTGCGCTCCGCAGATGCATTGTTTCCATTTGGCGGCGGCAGTTTGGTACCGGCCTGAGAAACAAAACCACCGAATTGGCTGGACGCTTTCAATCCGCCAACGTCTTGAACAGTCGTTTCCCGAGGGGAGCGATTCAGCAGACTGGCAGCCACGTACTGTTTTTGCCTCTGCTTCGCCGCTGCAATGACCTGTTCGAGTTTACGTTGCAGTTGCGGATCGTTTTCGCCAAAGTCCAACGCTTTGTCGGCGGATATCAATTCATATCCAAACTCTTCATCCCAACTGCTGATCGCACGCCGCGCGATAACATACGAGCTGGGCCCATCCGGACGGACGATGAGCAATGGGTAAGGGGTTTCGCCGGTTTGGCTGAGTCCGTTTTTGATGAAGTACTCTCGAATCGCGACGAGTGCTGCATCCAGTGGGTTGTTGGCGACAATCGGATCGACGAAATCGTCCCGGTTCAGGCTGATTCCATACGGTTGAATGACAAATCGGTCCCGTAAACACTCAATGTAAATTGGGCGGCGGCGAGTTCCATTGGGACCGGTATGCGGGACGACGGAATATTTGACTCGTGGACTTGTGTTTGCAGACTGTTTCTGCTGCTGAAGTTCCGCCTGGGCTGTAGTCAGTTGTTCCTGCAGTCGTTCAATATCGGCATCCGGCTGCTGAATCGGCTGCTGACCCGATACTTTTGTGACAAACTCCATTTCGGCATTCAGCAATTCTGCTTCGACGGCCAATTTGTCGAGTTCGGATTGCAGATGGGCCCGCCGGCTCCGCTCACTCTGCAGCTGTTTAAGCAATTCCGGCCGCAGGCTGCTCAAACCGTCGATCTGAATCCCATGCAAATCGAGCCGGTCCTGCATTTCTGTGACCTTCATTTGTTGTTGGTCGCGTTCAGCCAGTTGTTTGTCAGTGGCTCGTTGATCGGCGGCTTTGACAACGATCACCAGCAGGATGATGAGCACGCCAAATGTGCAAATCAACACCGCCAGAAAGGGGAAGAGTGAGATCGAAAATGATTCTCTTCGGGTACGTCGCCGTCTCATGCTGCATCACGTTTCACGCGGAGATTGGTGGTGAGCGTTGATGGTTTTGGTTTTCGTTCGGCATTATCCTTGCGAAAGTGAATGAGTTCACTTTCAGGCTGCAACCCGGGCAGTCGCGACGTAGCGGCTAGCGTATCGAGATTTCGATTCAACATCTGCTGCACCCCGTTCACATTTTCGATTTGCTGCAGCACTTGCTGCACCAGGCCGGTTTGTTGCAACATGTGACTCTGTTGCTGATTCAACTGGCGCGCATTTTCGGACAACAAGACCTGCCACTGTTCCCAACGGCTGGCCATCGATTCGTCTGCATTCCGTACACCATTAGCAATGGCTTCGGCAAGTTCCCGGACCGCCAACTGCAAAGAATCAACCAAATTGAGGCGGACCGTTTCGCTGACGCCGGAAATCGTGCCGATCCAGGCTGATTCCGCCGACTTCATGCTCTGTTGCCAGACTTCAGTCTGTTGCCGAGCCAGATCGTGTGCGGCTGCCACCAGAGATCGTCCAATCTGTTCAACCGCCCGCGTCTGCGGATCAAGGAAAACATTATCCTTGTAAATTGGCAACAACTCTTCATGAGCACGGCGATCAACAATATCGAGTAGTTGCAATTCAAAACGATCCACCAGAAACTGGATAAACATCAACAGAATCGACAAGGTCAGTGCCAGTGCAGTCGTATCAAAGGCGACGAACAGACTGGCCCGCATGCCGTTCAGCATTTCCTGAAAATTGTTGTCTGGCCCGACCTGAATGCTGCCCAGTGCATCGGAGATTCCCAATACGGTTCCCAGGAAACCGAGCATGGGCGTCGCCCAAATCACAATCCGGACAAGTGAATATCGCCGTTGTTGACGATCATGGTCAACGTCAGCGAGGTATTTCAGTTCATCTTCTATTCCGGATGTTGAGCCGGTCCGATGGATAAACCCCAGGGCGCTGGCCAGTCGCAACCACAGGTATTGCCCTTTGACTGACCGTCGGTGTTCGTCCAGTTGTTCCAGCAGCACAGCAGCATGCTCCGCAGTAACTGTTCTGACTGTGCCGCTTTCCGGAGTTTCCTCGGGATTAGCCAGCTTGATTCGATCGCAATTGCAGAACTGGTCGAAGATGTTATTCGCGATCACCAAAAGTGCCGCGACGCCGATAAAAAACATGAACGTAGTGATTCGCGAGATCGGATGCCCGGTCAGATATCGCAGCAACAATTCGTTGGTGATGACTTGCCGGTCAATCAGCAACTCCAGCAACATATACAATCCCAGTCCAATCAGGATCGGAATAATCAGCGTCGCGATGATATGCGAGAGTGTTTGAGATTTCCGTCGCGTCATTTGCCAAATTACCTGAAGATCGAAACTTGTAAGCCACACCTGTCGCGCAGCGGTCAAAGCATGGTCTGGAATACCGACCAGTCTGTTCAATCGGCATTCCCAACGTGACTGCGAAAGTCAATTCACGGCGATCCAACCAATTTATTCCGAAAAGTGGCTGTATGTCGATCAATTCACAAAGTCGCTGTTTTGATCAAAGTTGATCGGGCTAACGGTCCGATATCTTTCTTTGTGATCAATTCACGGGAGTGCATGAGCATTTTCCCAGGGGGGTTAGCCCGGAATCTTGGCAACAATTTTCCGGGTTATTTTTTGCGCTGACGGATTCCCGCTGAGTAGACTTGAAACGTTTCCGTGATGGTTTGCTAGCATCTGCCGGTCTCGGTTGGTTTTTGCGGACCCTATCAACACAATTCGCGCTGAAAGATGGCCAATCACAACGATCCACAGGAGAGGCGGAATCTGGTGGCCTGGCTGCAGTTGCTGCGCGTATCAGCGGTCCCGTCCGCAGTCACCAATATTCTGGCTGGCTTTCTGATTGCGAATCGATCATGGCAGCCCAGTCTGGAATTAATGGCACTGCTGGCGTGTAGCGCTCTGTTGTACATGTCCGGAATGGTACTCAACGATTGGTGTGACGTTGAAATTGATATGCAGCAACGCCCCCGACGGCCCCTCCCATCCGGACGAATCACACGACGGGCGGCTGTCATCGCGTACCTGACGTTGACGGCGATTGGACTCTGCCTGGCTGGCCTCGCCGGAACCAAGTCGCTCGGTGTGGCAATCATGCTGGTCGTCGCGATACTGACTTACAATCTGCTGCTGAAAAAATCGAGGGTGGCACCGATCGCGATGGGCCTGTGTCGTGCGTTGAATATTTTGTTGGGCGCCAGTGTGTCCGACGTGGAGCATGCCAGCCAGTTTCTGGGCTGGCCGATTTTGGCGTGGTGGATCGCCATCAGCGTGGGAATCCTGATCACCGGATTGACATGGTTTGCGCGCAATGAGTCGACGATTGGAACTCGCAATCAACTGGTTTCTTCGGCGATGATCATCCTGGCCGGAATCGTCGCGCTGGGGGTCGCTGGTTTCATCGGCGGCGCAGGCCCAGTCGCGACTGAATCGGTCGGGATTCGATACGCCATCATCGTCAGCTTGATTTCGTTGCCGATACTATTACGCTTGGCCGCCGCTGTTGCCAGTCAACAGCCGATCGCCATACAAACAGGGGTGATTACCGTACTGCGCAGTTTGATCCTGTTCGATGCGGCCATCTGTTTTCTGGTCGCCCCGGAACCGATGATCTATTCGATCGTCACCGCAGTTTGCCTTCTGCCTGCGTTGTTGATGTCGCGATGGGTTTCGTCGACGTGACGCATCGGCAGAACGCCCTCCCGCGTCTCGCTTCAAAGATTCTCAATCCAGGCTCGGTCGATTCGATCGATTTGCCACTGGTTCTGACCCGCTGCCCTGCAGAAAGCCCGCCTGACTGCGGTGGAGTGATCGCCTGCGATTGATTTTTGTGCTGATTGGTGCAAGATGACCGGCTATGAAACTTGGATACAACACCAACGGCCTCGCCCACCATGAACCGCTGCAATCGCTGCAGCTGCTCGCCGATGTCGGTTATGAAAGCGTTGCGATCACGATCGATCACAATTTCCTGAATCCGTTCAGCGAGCTCCGGCATTCGCAATTGGAACAGGTGGCCACGTTTCTGAATGAGCACGAATTCGGCAGCGTGATTGAATCGGGAGCCCGATTCCTGCTGGACCCTAATATCAAACACGCTCCGACACTGCTCGATCCGGACGATTCCCGCGCCCAACGGCGCACGGGATACCTGAAATATTGCATTGATGTGGCGGCGACATTGAACAGTTGCTGTGTCTCGATGTGGTCGGGTGCCAAACCGGCTGGAGAAACATTTCCGGAATCGCTCGATCGATTGGCAAGGAATTTGAAGCCTGTATTGCAACATGCCGAAGATCGGGGCGTCGACATCGGTTTCGAACCTGAGCCGGGGATGCTGATCGATACGACTGGGCGGTTTGAACGACTGCTGCATTTGATCGATTCTCCGCGCTTGAAGATGACGATGGATATCGGTCATCTGTTTTGCCTGAACGAAGTTCCGATCTTCGGGTATATTGAAAAATGGAAAGACCGCATGGTTAATGTACACATCGAGGATATGGTGGCTGGAGTTCACGAACATTTGATGTTTGGCGAAGGCCAGATCCATTTTCCGCCGATCATTGAATCACTGGTTGGTGTCGGCTATGCAGGAGGACTGCACGTCGAACTTTCCCGGCACGGCCACGATGCCGCTGTCGCAGTTCACAAATCTTTTGAGTTCCTGAAACCCATCATCGAAGACGCCCAGTCATCGCGGAATCCGGATTAGAACGTGTTTTCAAAGTACGTCCGGGTTGCCGAACTGGACATTGAAGTGGCTGACAATCAGCAATTACAGTCAACGTACCTTTCGGCAAAAGGCACGTACTAGATTTCCAGAACACGATCTTGGCAAAAAACCATCATGAATACCAAAGTCGTTTTTCTATCAGTACCGGGTCTACGGGACCAGGATCTGGCCTCGATGCCCAAACTCAGTCAGCTATTTCATCGGGGTTCACGTACGCGGATTCGACAGTCGTTCCCGTGTGTCACGTGGCCATCGCAAGCCAACATGCTGACCGGAACGACAGCCAGTGGGCATGGTGTTACGGCCAACGGGTTTTATTGGCGCGAAAAACAGGAAGTCGAAATGTGGACCGCCTGGAATGACGTCATCGAGCGTCCCCAAATCTGGGATGTGTTGAAAACGCGAGAACCAGCCATTAAGTCGGCAGTCTGGTTCCCGATGCTGAGCAAGGGTTGCGGGGCCGATTACATTTGCATGCCTGCCCCGATCCACAAACTGGACGGCAGCGAAGAAATGTGGTGTTACTGCAGGCCCCAGGAATTTTACGGAACGCTGCTGGAAAGACTGGACCACTTTCCGCTGCGACATTTTTGGGGACCACTGGCCAATATCAAATCGAGTCAATGGATTGCCGATTCGGCGGTGATCGCTGCCGAGGAATTTTCACCCGACTTCTTCTACATCTATCTGCCACACCTCGATTATGCAGCGCAGAAAAATGGGCCCGATTCTGCCGAAGCGAACAATGCCGTGAAAGAATTGGATAATCTGCTCGGCATGCTTGCGGATCAGTTATTGTTGGCTTACGGCGCACCAATCACCTGGATGGTTGCTAGTGAATATGTCATCACGCCGGTCGATCACGTGCTGTATCCCAATCGCATACTCCGCAAAGCTGGGCTGCTGAAGATCTGCGAAATTGACGGCCGGGAGCACCTTGATTTCGAAAACAGCGAAGCCTGGGCACTGGTCGACCACCAGTTTTCGCACATTTATTTGAAGCATCCGAATGACGCCCTGGTTTCCAACATACAAAAAATGTTGGAACAATCGGAAGGTGTCGACTGTGCAGTGGCAGGCGGCCAACGAGCCGATTTTGGCATGAACCATGAGCGCAGCGGCGACCTGATTGTGATTTCAACACCCAACAGCTGGCAAGCTTACTACTGGTGGTTCGACAATGCATTGGCTCCCGGATTCGCGACGACTGTTGACATCCACCGCAAACCGGGCTACGACCCGATCGAGCTACATTTCGATTTTGCGACAAAATCCGTGCCGCTGGATGCCACTTTGGCGAAAGGCTCGCATGGCGCACCGGCCAGGTCCGATGCTCAGAAAGGAGTATTTCTGAGCTCCTCATCGATCGAGCTGCCGAAAGAGATTCCTGATACAGACATCTTTGAATTGGTCCTGCGGCAATTCTTCCAGGTCCGTGCGAATACCTGAATCAGAAATTGCAGACGGTTCCGCTGCAGACGCCGTTCGCGAACCAGGTGAACACTGTTACTTTATACCGCTGCTTGCCCTGCCCGCGTTTGCTCGATCAACCACCTGGTGGATCGAACCGAACCACAAATAATCCATTTTGCCGATCAGAGATGATAATATTTCCCGACGGAAAAAACGGATAGTTCGACCATGCTCCATTAAACGAAATATCATTGTCGTTGGGGTACGTATCGAAGTATCCAACGACAGGCAGATCGAGCGATTGCACGTTTGCGATTTCCAAAATTCGCAAGCCGCTGGTGTAGTTGGCTTCATAAACGTAGTTCCCCTTGACATACAAATTGTGGTCAATTGTGGTCGCTGTTCCACTGACAAAACCCAAATATTGCGGGGCATCCAGATCGCGCACATCCCAGACGTGGGTCCGAGTGGGAAAGGGCCCGTTGCTCGCTTCATCAAGCTCGTCGTCCATGAAAAAATACTTGTGATCTTCCGTCAGCCAGCCCTGATGACTGTACCCCGATCCGGGATATGGAGTCCTGCTTCGGATCACGACATTGTTTTTGTTCGTGACGTCGAGAATCGTCAGCGTATCTACGTTAGAAGCAAAGGCAATTTCCCGAATGGTGAAGCGAGAAAAGGAAGGGCTTTTGCCAGTCGGCCCGCGATCAGGACCACGATATTTTACGACCTGAATGTCATGCGAGTAGCCATCGCCCGAGTAGACTCCGGCCAACACCGGCATCACACCCTGCGCCAGATTCAACATGATCGGACCGCCATCCGATGATTGACTGGGAGAGCCAACGACGTAGGCAAATCCGGTTTCCGTGTTGATTGCCAAATTGTGCGCTCGGCCCAAGCCCGTGAAGTGGGCGTCCACGTTGAAGGTCTGTGGCTTCGTCACCGACAACAGTCGGTTCAGTTCGAATACTTGTACGCCATGGGATGAGTTGTCACCGCCGTCGGCGACGATGTAAGCGCGATTGTTGTAAACTTTAATGTCCCGCCACGCTTCGTTCCCCCCAGCGCCGGGTAACGTACCCAGGTACACGGGGCTTTTTGGATCAGTGATTTCGACAAAGGTCGTGGCGTTGGTCAGTCCAACGATGGCAAACTCCCGACCCGACTGGGTCTCCGTCCAACCCCAACAATCGTTGGCCAGAACACCCTGCCCGGCACCCAACTCGCCAAGACTGAGCCGGGACAACAGATCGACGTTCAACGAATCAAAAGGACCCATCTCCTGGCCGCCAGGCGGCGCAATATTTTCGGGCGCATTGCAGCCACACATGCAATTCGATGCGCACTCCGAGTCGCAGTTGCAACTCATTTGAGCGATTGCAAATGCCTGACTCGACAATAAAACCAGAATCGCCAAACCGATTGCTCTCATGCCTTGCCCCTGTTCCGACGTGTTCACTTGTTCCGCCGAAGCCGTCAAACACCTAGTGCGGAAAATATGCTCAAAAACATTCAACGTTGATCGTAACACGATTTCATTTGAAAGCAATCATTCAATCGTCTGCCCAGTCTGCATTTCCACAATTAAGCGATCCGCTCGAAGACCACACCAGTGGTTTCACAAATCGTCGATTGAATTCTCACGCAGATCAACGAGCCAACCTCGGAGTTTCCGGCAAGGCAGGGTGTGATTCTGCTCACTAATCGTTAAACCAATCGCGACCCGAAGCGCAAGTGAGGAAAGCACTTGGGCGAATTTCCTCGCTTACGCTTCGGGTTGAGTTTTCGAACGACATTCCGTCGACATGGCGCTGTCCCACTAAGGCCCGACGACTTCGCAACCCAGCGCGGAAAGGGTGTCGAACAGTTCAAAGAATTTTTCCTGGCTCAATTGCGTGTTGGTGATGTTTAAATACTTCAAACCTTCCAGCTGCATCAGGGATGGAACACTCTGATCGGTGATGGCGGTCGAGCCGACGTGCAGCCAATTGAGGTTTTTGAGGGCGGGCAAGTGCAGAATCGCCTGATCGGTGATGTTGGTCTTGTCCAGGTTCAATCTCGTCAGATTAGACAGAGTTGCAATTTGTTGTACTGCTGCGTCGGCAATTGCCGTGCTCCACAGATTCAGCTGTTGCAAATTCGCAAGTTGCGAAAAATGGCTTGCCGAAGCATCAGTGACGCCCGGTGCATTGGTCTCACTCAAGTCGAGTTGGGTCAGATTGGGCAATTGAGTCAGGTGCTCAATCGCCCGGTCCGAAATCCTCGTGTCGCGCAGGTTCAGAGATGCGATCGAAGGAATCGATGCGAGTACTTTGATTCCTTCATCGCCAACGCCGGTGCGAAACAGATGGACTTCGCGCAACTGCGTCAGGTTCTTTAACAACGCAATCCCCTGATCCGTCACGCGAGTATCGTTGAGTCCCAGGACAGCCAGTGAAGCCATTTGACTGATGTGTTCCAGACCACGATCGGTAATGCCTTGACCCCAGACTTTTAAGAACTTCATCTGATTCCTGTCAGCCAAAAACGCCAACCCATCGTCTGTAATCTGGTTGCAATCGCTCAGATCAAGACTGGTCAAAGCGGGCAGGCCGGAAATATTTTTGAGGGCAACATCGGAAACGCGGGTTTGGGCACAGCGAATCTGTTGCAGCCCTTCCATTTTTGCCAGTTGCAAAAATCCATCGTCGGTCACATCCGACCGGAACAGTTGTATGAATTTGAGTTTTTTCAGTCCAACTAATTTCGACAAAGCTTCCGGCGTTGCCGGAGAGATGGGGATTTCCAGAATTTCCAGGCTGGCGATTTGCCCGATCAGTTCAAACGATTGTAGATCCGTCTGGCTGCCATTAACAACCAGTTTTTTTAGGGCGGGCAAAATACTTAACTTTTCCAGAGTGGCATTTGCAAATTGGGCATCCGTAAAATCCATTTCTGTGACTTGCCCCGCTTCGTTACGGACAACGTAAACACCAATTCCTTCCAATTCACTTGCCAACGAAGCCTGCTGTTCGATCAATTTGTGATCGATCGCTGGGGCTGCATTCGTGGCTGGCAAAGCCGTCGGTTGAATCGGTGCCGCATTGTTTGGTATCCGGGAATTTTGAACTGCTTCCAGCCGCTCGATTCGCGAACGCAGTTCCTGATTCTCGGTCGACAATTCGCGGAGCTGCTTCTTGACTCGCAGTGGCTCGTAATCGGTTGTTTCACAACCTGCAAAAACGACCAGACACATTAAAATTGGCGATGCGACTCTAAATCTTTGTCCGATTTCTGATTGCACAACGACCTCTGCGATGAACGGCGATCAAGTGGTGCCTGAAAGCTGAACCACTAACGTAATTCAACAGCCTGTTTTTTCAACACGGCAAGTCGAGCTATGGCTAAACTAACGTAATTCCTGCTGGTACCTGTCAATTGATGTTCACGCCAGTCCATCCGCATTTCGGCTATCATCGTCAGGGACAACGACTTTTTCCGAAGCGTCAAAAAAAGCGTGAATAAATAACATGATCGCACCGGTAACCAACAGGCTGTCGGCGATATTGAAATTTGGCCAGGGATCAAAAAACGGTACGCCTGTCAGGCGAAACAGAATCCAGTCGCGAACATTCGTCCGGATGGCTTCGGGATATTCGGGCAGATAACCAAAACCCAGGCGATCATAGAGATTCCCCAGGATGCCTCCGGTGATCAATCCGAAAGCGATCGTCATCCAGCGGTCAGTCGCCTGTTTGAACCAGAACAGCCAGACCAGAATTGCGGCAATGGCGATAAATGAAATGGCGGCAAACAAGGAACTGAAACCCGCGCCAAAACCGAACAGCGCACCGGGATTCGTCGAACATTCGATGCCGAAAATGTCATCGATCAGCCAGTGA
>JBGSXT010000185.1:0-4423 GCA_041751295.1 Mariniblastus sp. | reverse complement strand
ATGAAATCTGTCGAAAAGAAATCGATCAGCTTCGAGGATATGATTCGCGCTGGAATGTTGAACGGAACCCGTTTGGACAGGAAAAAAGAGTAATCCTGATGCACCGCCGTCAAGTCTGTTATCTTGCGATTTTGGCCTATTGCTCTGTCGTTCTGGTTTGGCCAAACATCAATCTGCTGGCTCAGGCTGAATTCTCGGGCACAACGATGGGTCCGATTGAGTACCGGGTCGTCGTTTACGACGAAGTCGAAGACCGACAGAAACTCCAGAAACAGATCGATGCCAGTTTGGAACAGATTAACCAGCTGATGTCGTCATATATTGATTCTTCCGACGTTTCGCGGTTCAATCAGGCCAAGGCCGATCATTGGATTGAAATTGACCCACTCACAATGACCGTCATTGAAAAATCACTGGAATTCAGCCGACGCACGGAGGGGGCCTTCGATATCACTGTCGGGCCAGCAGTCAATTTGTGGCGGTTCGGCCCGGAGAAAGAGATAACCGGCTTACCCTCCGATACCGAGGTTGCCGAGTTGCCCGATTTCGTTGGCTACCGACATTTGGAAGTCCGCAGCGATCCTCCGTCGATCAAAAAACGACATGCTCGAACGGAAATCGATCTGTCGGCGATCGCCAAAGGGTTCGCCGTCGATCAGGTTGGCCGAGTCCTGTCAGATAATAAATTCGAAAACTTCATGGTCGAAGTCGGTGGCGAGGTCGTCGTCCGTGGCCAGACAAAAAAGGGAGCCTGGCGAATCGGTATCGAACAACCGACTGAAAATGTGCGGAAAGTCGCGGCCGTCGTGGAACTCACCGATCAGGCGATGGCGACCAGTGGGGACTATCGAAATTTTTTTGTGTTCGAAGGCAAGCGTTATTCGCACACCATTGACCCGGCAAACTGCCGTCCGGTCGACAATCAGATCGCTTCCTGTTCGGTGATCGCATCAGATTGTTTGACGGCGGACGCAGTTGCCACGGCTTTGATGGTGTTGGGCGAGGAAAAAGGGCTGCCGTTATGCCGTGAAAACGGCTGGCAGTGTTCGTTCATTTGCCGAGTCGGGGAGAGTTTAACGACCTCCAGCACCGACCAATTTCCAATAGTGGCCGAAACGGAAATGCCGGTAATAGCCGGCCCCTCGATTTGGCCGGCATTTATCGGTGCGTTGGTTGTGTTTAGTTTGGCGATCGCGGGCATGGCCATTGGAGCCATCTTCAACAATCGACCGATTACAGGTTCCTGTGGCGGGATCGCGGCCAATCGCAGCGAAGACGGTTTATCCTCCTGCTCCCTCTGCCAAAAACCGGTTGCCCGATGTCCCGATGCGAATCGCAAAACGGAAACCGTCTGATCGCAGCGAATCGAGAGGGCGGGAACAGCCTGTTGCAGGAAATCTATTCCGGTTTGCCGCTCGCAATCAAACCAACTGTCGTTCAGACACTTAGATTGGGATTTCACATCCGATGCTTCATCAAGTGCGTATCACAAAGGTTACGACGTGTCCGGCAAGCGATTCAACCTCAACGACGACGCCGCCCTGGCCACCAACGAATCCGACGATTTCGGCATCCCTTACGGCTACATCAGCCGCGCGCACGACCCCGAATTGGTGTACTTCCGCACTGTATTTAATTCACGCTCGCTGACTATCTGATTAGTTTCATACTTATTGGTGTCCAGCCAGGCGTGTACTTTAACTCAATATGTGGCCACGTTGTCGCGGCGGATCGTGAACGCCGCTTCGAGAATCGGACTGTCAAAGTATTGGGCGATCAACAGACCCTGATCCCGAATATCCACTTGAATTTCGACCGTGATGAAGTCGGTGTTGGAGGTGATCACGCTGGGGGTGACCACCACATCACAATCGTCGCATACAAATTTCATTTGATCTCTGGCCTCGTCTTCAACCTCCTGAGCCGTCGCGCCAGGCCTAACGCCAATCCTGGCCGCCTCAAAAGCGGATTGGTTAGCGACGTTTTTTACCAGATTATAGCGAGTCATCTCGACGCATCCCCAGGTCACCAGAAAGAGGATTGGCACACAAATCGCGAATTCGACAGCTGCCGCACCCTTGCGATTGCCACCGAGACCGCGATCCATTCTGTTTTGTTGTTTTATGTTCATGATAGCCTTATTCAACGAATACGATTTCCAAACTGTTGGCGATTTGCTGGAAGGCGTCTTCCAGTTCTTGTTGTGTCACCGCGTGGTACAGCGTTCCGCCGCCGATATCAGCCACTTCCTGCATGGTATCAATGTCCGCATTATTGCTGAACGTCACCGAATAGATTTTGATACCCTGATTTGCGGCGTCGACCGCCGCCTCTACGGGATCTCGACCGGCGTTCCACTGTCCATCAGTCAGAACGATCATGATCTGGTAGGCGTGTTCGGCGTTCGGCGACTGCACCAGTACCTGCGTGCCCAAGTCCATACCCGCGCTGATATTTGTTCCGCCGATAATGGCATTGTTGCCGATTCCTTCAAAGCAATTTCGAATGAGTTGGTATTTGTCAGTCAATGGTTGATCCAGACTCGATTCAACTGATGTAAACCGACGCCGAAAATAACTGCTGTAGGCGGAGTAATTAGTTGAATACGAGGTTACCGCGACCTGTTCCTTTTTGGACTTCAGTTCCAGCACATCGACGAAGACATGTAAAGCCGACTCCAGCGCTGCCCAGCGGCTGCCATTGGAATCAGGCGGCAGGAAATAGTTGATGGTCCACGGATTTCCGTTCGGATACTGCCATTCGACGCCGGACATATCAAATGCCATCGAGCCGCTGCGGTCCAGTACCAAGACGATGTCCAAGTCGATTTCAGCGACAGTGCTGCGGCTTTCGATTTGGAACTGGGGGACGTTATGAACCGCCGCAAACATCGAATTCAAGCTTCCCAACACCGATGCATTGGTGTAGCCGGTTTCGATTCGAAAGGCGTTTGTCGGTGTACCGCCAGCGGTGAAATCATAAGTTCCACCGGGTTGCGGCATAACCGACCCACTGACCACTTCCGATCGTTCCAGCGAAAAGGGGACTCGTCCGACGGAGTATCGCTCCGCCATGTCTTGGGCGGCCGTGATCGCCGCGTCGAGGTCTTTTGAAACTCCAAATTCCGCTGACGCCGCTCGCGCACAGGCATCCACCGCGATTCTGAGGTCTGTTTTGGCGAGTTTCAGATAGGCGTAGTCCGACGAGAATGCGCCCAGAATGACAATCAAAGTCAGCAACATCAGGAACACATAGATCGCTGCCCCTGTTCGTGATTGGCAATTTTTTCGAGTTCGTATTTGACGGTTCATGGCAAGCACCTCACAGAAATAATTGGTAACGCGACTATTCTTTTAATCCAAAACTTTGGACGACGACGGTGTCGCTGGTTCCCAGCAACAAACCGAACAATTGGTTTTCAGCCTTATCGACCTCGATGGTCACGGTGGTCAGCTCGCCTCTTGGCAACGTTGAGAAGTCTTCCGGCTCGACGGAAATTTCGTATTCATTTACCTGTCGGCTGTCGAGGATCGTAGCGCAAACATCCATCACGTCAGATAAGTCAGTACTCTGTTTGATGGCGACCCGGATGCCTTCATAGCTGGCAACTTTCAACGATTGGCGCAGAAAGAGCAAGTTTGTGAACTCAATAAAGAGCAACGTCACCAGCAATAAAACCGGCAAGCACAACGCGATTTCGACCACCGCCGCGCCATGACGCCTGTTGTTTTTCTCGTCATGTCGGTTTGATTGCCGGCCTAAAGTCCGTTTTTGAGTAACTGCCTGGGGATTCGGTGTGTCGAATGAGTTAAATCTGGACAATAACATCATCATGTCATTAACCACCTTTCCAATCCAACGCATGGGTGACAGTACAACGATCGGTCATTCGATAGAAATTGGAAGGCGATTCCGCAGTCGCGCAGGTATCCGCGCGCAGCTGGACAGTGTCCGGCGGCGTGCTGGAGGCAATTCTGCCGAAGGCGCTTGATATGGTTTCTGATGGGGAAAAACATGGCAGCTCCTTGATCGGGTTACAATCACGCAGCGGGCTGGGCAATTGCGAGCTGAACTCGAAAAGTTGTCGTTCTGAGGAAACCTGGCAATCTCAAAAAAATGAGACCCATGGCTTTGCGTCCCGACCTCGCGATCGGTTTGCCTTTTTCTTAGAACTCCAAAGAGCTCCGAAGAGGTTTCTGTTGCACGATTAGTGCAACACCATAATCCAATAGCGGCTGAGGACAGTTTGTTCCCAGTGATTGGCTTGATCAGTCTGTGGGAGCTGCGTTAAGCAGTCTTCGTTGGTGGGGGGTAAACTTGATCAGGTATTACCTATCGAAAACGTACTTTATAAATCGGTTCGGTGTGAGAAAAAAACTGAAAAAGAGGGTGCGCAATATTCGTTCACCGTTGATTGCCTGTT
>JBGSXT010000184.1:0-3564 GCA_041751295.1 Mariniblastus sp. | reverse complement strand
GTTAGCGTCGCGAAATTGTAATGGCTGTGGTCGATGCCGGACAAACTTTGTTGAAGAACGTATGTGTCCGATTTTTCGACTGGAGCCGCGCGAAGAAGCTTCGCCGCGCGCGAAAGCCAATTTGATGCGGGCGATCGTCACCGGCCAGCTGCCCTCGGAAGTAATGGCCACCGATGAGTTCAAGGACGTTGCCGATTTGTGCGTGAATTGCCATCAATGCCGGCTTGATTGCCCGGCCGGCGTCGATATCCCAAAATTGATGATGGAAGCGAAGGCCAATTATTATGTCGTCAACGGATTGAAGCTGTCGGATTGGCTGTTGACCCGACTGGATTGGCTGTTCGAAATCGCTGGCAAGATGCCCCGCGTGACCAACTTTCTGATTCGCAGCAAAACCGCGCGGGCACTATTGGATCGGTTTCTGGGAATTGCCCGCGTTCGCAAGTTACCAACATTCTCCACACACAGTTTTTCACGGTGGGCCAGTCTGAACAGGCTTCGGCAGGCAGGGAAACATCAATCGAGGAAAATCTGCTACTTCGTCGATGCGCATGTGAACTGGAATGATTCGGAACTGGGCCGGGCTTTCGTCAACATTTTGAAGCACAACGGTATCGATGTTGTGATTCCAGCCGGACAGGGAATTTCCGGCATGTCGATGATCTCCGAGGGTGCGATCGCGCCGGTTCGAAAGATCGCCATGAAAAACGTTGAGCTGTTGGCCGAATATGTGCGACAGGGTTACCTCGTGGTGACGACTGAACCATCGGCAGCACTCGCGCTTAAGCACGAGTACCTGAATATTCTGGACGACAAGGATGCGGCCATCGTGGCAGCGAATACGACGGATGCCTGTTCGCTGTTGTTGAGCTTGCATCAATCCGGTGAATTGGAATTGGATTTCAAACCCTTGAATGTTCTGGTGGGATACCATTTGCCATGTCATCAGCGGGTTTTTACCAAAGACCCGCCCGCCGTTCGCCTGTTGAATCTGATTCCCGGATTGCAGGTGGAGGTCATCGAAAAGGGCTGTTGCGGAATGGCGGGAACTTGGGGCTTGAAGTCAAAAAACTATCTGCGTTCGATGGAAATGGGCACGGGCCTGATGGACGCCATTCGAAATTCGGCGATTATCGCCGGGACAACAGAATGCAGCACGTGTAAAATCCAGATGGAACAGGGAACCACGAAACCGACGATTCATCCCATCAAGATTCTGGCTTTGGCCTACGGATTGATGCCTGAATTGGAAAATCTGTTTCATCGGCGTAGCGAGGAACTGACCACATCATGACGATCAGCGTCGTATTTTTTGCAGCTGCTCGCGAGGTGACCGGCTGTGATCGACTGGAGTTGTCGCTGGCAGATGCGGCCACAATCGCAGACGTCAAGCGTGAATTGCGTGACCTGTATCCTGATCTGGAGTCGGTATTGAAGAATTCGATGTGGTCCATCAATTGCGATTACGCTGTCGAACGGGATACAATTCCAACCGGTGCGGAGGTAGGTTTGATTCTGCCCGTGAGCGGAGGTTGAACGGGTGCTCGAAATCGTCACGTACAAAATTGATGAACAGGGGGTCTTGAATTCCGTCAAGTCGGAATTGGCCGGGGCTTGCGTGTTGTTCGTGGGAACGACACGGCGATTAACTGCTGGAAAAGAAACGATGACGCTCGAGTATCAGGCCTACATCGAGATGGCAATCAATGAAATCTATCGATTGCGTCAGAGGGCCTGCGCAGATTGGCCAATCACGCAATGCAGTATCGTACACAGAATTGGCGAGGTACCCGTTGGCGAATCAAGTGTGGCCGTTGCCGTCAGCAGTCCCCATCGAGTCGCTGCCTTCGAATCGGCGAGCTGGATCATGGACACGTTGAAAAAAGATGTTCCGATCTGGAAGAAGGAAGTTTGGACTGATGGCACCGGCGAGTGGATTCATCCCGTCGACAACCGACAATCGAGCAGGCGGGAATAGAACATCATGGCAAAACAGATTGTCGATGCGTTTGGACGAGTGCATACGAATTTGCGGGTCAGTGTCACTGATCGCTGCAATATTCACTGCTTCTATTGCATGCCCAATGAACACATTCAGTTCCTGCCGCACGCAGAGATAATGACGTTCGAGGAGATTCAGCGCTTCGTCGCAGTCGCCAGTCGATTGGGAGTCAACAAAATTCGCATCACCGGCGGCGAACCACTGGTCCGGTCCCAGGTTGAACGGTTAGTGGAGCAGCTTGTCGCCACTCCGGGGATCGATGATGTGGCGCTGACCACCAACGGAATGCTGCTGGCCAACAAGGCCGAAAACCTGTTCCGAGCCGGACTCCATCGTTTGAATATCAGTTTGGATACTTTGGATGAAACTGTTTTTGAGCGAATTTCACGGCGTCAGGGTCTGCAAAAGGTTCTGGATGGAATCGAAGCCGCCATCGACGTCGGTTTCGAGCAGATCCGACTTAATGCGATTTCGATCAAGGGCCTGACCGAAAATGAAATTCTGCCGCTGGTCGGCTTCGCAAGGGATCGAAATCTCGAATTGCGTTTCATCGAATTCATGCCGTTGGACGCTGACCAGAAATGGGATATCGATCAGGTGTTGACAGGCGCAAGAGTCAGAGACATTATCGAAGACGAGTATGGCAAACTGCAGCCAGTCCATCGCTCCAATCCGAGCCAACCGGCCGTTGACTTTGGATTCGCTGATGGCCGTGGCCGAATCGGATTTATCAATCCGGTCTCACAGCCGTTTTGTCACGATTGCAATCGATTGCGGATTACGGCTGAAGGCAAAATCCGGAATTGCCTGTTTTCAATTCGTGAGTGGGATGCCAGATCGCTGTTGCGATCGGGAGTATCCGATCAACAAATCGAACAATTGATTCTGGATTGCGTGGCCTCCAAAAAAGCTGCTCATGGCATCGATTCCAGCGAATTTCTCCGCCCCGAAAAAGCGATGTATCAAATTGGAGGTTGAAATTGTCGGTCGATGCCCGAATCTATCTCGATAACGCAGCCACCAGTTGGCCAAAGCCTGATGCCGTTGTCGACGCCATCGTCCGATTTTATCGCCAGATTGGTGCAGCGGGCGGCCGCGGGCTGAGTACGCAATCGGCGGTTGTTGATCACATGATCGACCTGTGCCGTTTGGAACTGGGTCGATTGATCCATGCGGGATCCAACCAGATTGTTTTCGGTTTCAATGGCACTGACTGTTTGAATCTGGCATTGAATGGACTGATTTCTGCTGGTGATCATCTGGTGACAACGGTTGTCGAACATAATTCGGTTCTCCGGCCGCTGAATCATCTGGCGCAGAATCATGCCGTCCAATTGGACATTGTCCCTTGTAATGATGGGGTCGTTGATCTGACGAAACTTTCGCGGGTGATCCGCCCAACGACCCGTCTCTGTTGTGTGTCGCATGTCAGCAATGTCACTGGCATTATTCAGCCGATCGATGAAATCGCCGAACTGTGTCAAAAACATCAGGTGCTGTTGGTGATCGATGGGTCACAATCGGTCGGCCACGTTTCGACAGACTTTGAACAGCTGGGCTGC
>JBGSXT010000183.1:0-1678 GCA_041751295.1 Mariniblastus sp. | reverse complement strand
AAAAGCAATGAATACTCCGACGACCAGGTGGCCGGCAAACATGTTGGCGAACAATCGAACGGCCAGCACGATATGCTTGATGAACAATCCAAAGACCTCGATCGCCCAGATCATGGGGATCAGGATAAACTTCAGAACCGGGTTGATATCGAGGTGCGGTGCCTGAGCTTTCAGGAAACCGGCAACACCCATTTTTTTCATTCCGGTCCACATCACTACGACAAACACCGCAAACGCGAACGCTGCCGTGACCGAAATGGAACCCGTCGCAGCTCCAAAACCGGGAATCATTCCGATCAAATTCAATACCAGAATAAAAAAGAAGGCTGTCCAGACGAAGGGCAAATATCTTTTCGCGTCATGGGAGCCGATTCCCGGAATCGCGATTTCATCTTTGACATAGCAAACCGCCACATCGATCATGTTCCAGAATCGTCCCTTGGGTCGATCGCCGTTTTTGATGCGACGGGCGTAAGGGATGAAGATCGCACACACGATCAGGGCACCGATCAATTCCAGCACCACAAATTTCGATGGTTGGAAAGTTGCCTTTCCCAGGAACTGATTGTCTTTCGTGTTGACTTCGATGATGCCGTTTTCACCCAGAAAAGGTCGCTCGTCGGTGAACGGGGAAAGCTGCGGTATTTTGAGTTTGTTTTTGTTTCCGTTCGCATCAAACCCAAACCATTCAAAATAATTCGCGTCCTGGACATGACCAATCAAATGGTCAGGGCTCAAGTGGTATTCGATCGCCTTGGCCAACGTCCAATCGTCATGTTTGACGTCAGCGCCATGCGCATCGCCAACCTCATGTTCCGCTACGTCGTGGCCGGCCACGTGTTGAGATTCATCGTGGGACGAAGATGCCTGTTTTTCATCAACGACCGACATTGGATGTTTGATTGCCATCAACCCTGCAAACTGCTCTGAATATTTCCTGATCAACCATAATCCAACAAACCGCGTCATCAACGGACGGGATCCGGCCTACACTCGTTTCGATTATTGCCGCTTGATTTTCGTTCCGCCTGAGAGCGGTTTTGCGAACTGGGCGGGCAATGATTCCGCTTGAATCTGTGTGGCATTCAAGCGGCCGATCGTCAGTCGCACATCGGCGATCAGTCCAATCAAGTAGAACAAAATCATATAGAAAACCAAACCTCTTTCGAGTGGTGGTGCGGCAAAATGTAGCGCCCAAACCGCGACCACAAATGGTGGCACTGTTCGGACCACCAACTGCAGGGCCATTCTGGCGGCAAAATACGAATCGCCCAGCGGATACTCGCCGGCAGCGTGCGCTAAAAGTGTCGACAGAAAGCAAATCGACCAGGCCAGCAAGACAACGGGTACCGACGACCCGAAAATCGATGTTCCAACCAGCATCACCACGATCCCGATCGAAGCCAGAATCAAGGCCAGCAGCGCCAGGCTGGGCGCCATTCGACGCAGGGCTTTTCGGTCATCGTCCGCCGGCCCCAACATGTCAGTTTTCACGATTGGATGCACTCCGATCCGATTCTTCGTCTGGTCTGGAGGGTTTGAAACTCGAACTGGTAGAGGCAACCAACCGTCGAAGTTGCCAGATGGCACCCGTCATTCCGAAAACCAGGCCGCCAATCGTGAACAACATACCGGTCGCGAGCTTTCCATCCACCCAATAGCCGATCAAAGCTGGAAC
>JBGSXT010000182.1:0-2625 GCA_041751295.1 Mariniblastus sp. | reverse complement strand
CACGCAAAGCACGCCGATTGCGGCAACCAATGAGCATCAGCGATTTACTGCTTTCGTCGAACAAGGCGACTACCATCGGGCGCTGCAATCATTGCATGCCACTGGAAAGGGTAATTCCAGTCAGCACAACAAGGCCGTTTGCCTTATGCGATTGGGTCGGTTTGCTGAAGCGATCGATACTCTTCGCAAGCTAGTGCTAAATCACGACTGCGTCTGCATGCGGGAAGACATTCCGCAGGTTTACAAGACGAACTTCGCGACGGCGTTGCTGCTGGGCGGACGTCCGGGCGGTTGTCAATCTTTGCTGGCAGAAATCAACGATGAAACAAATCCTGCCGTGATCAGAATGCGCGCGATTATTAACGATTGGGAAAAACCAATGACGTTTTGGCAGCGCCTGAATTGGCGTTGGTTTGGAATCGAACCGGCCAACCAACCAGTCCTGTTTGACGGAGTTGGCGGTGATTTCGAGACGGTGCTCGTAGAACGTGCCCGAACCAGATCGCTTGAATCAACGAGTCCAAGTCTGAGAACTGCGACTTAACAGCGTCTGTTTGCAAACTGGTTATTACCCCTGTTGTTGAGACTGAAAGCAGAGCGGATTTTTCCGAAGCGAAATTTGTTTTGTTTATCTGTCGGAACTCAAAAGAATACGGTGGCCAAAACCGCCGTATTCAATTTGAAAAACTAAGACCTTTTTCGCTGGATTTTTCGCATTTGAAATTGAGAATACACCTATGAACAACAGCGAAACCGAGTTCCAACCTGCCGACGGATCATGCCTGCAATCGCAATGCGACGTGCCGTTAGGTTTGGTTGGGCGGCTGTATGTTTGGGTCATTCACTGGGCCGAAACACCTTATGGGACACCAGCTCTGTTCGCGATTCCGTTTGCCGAGAATTCGTTTTTTTCCGATACCTCCCGGTTTGTTCACTGGCGAACCAAGTTCAGGCAAAGCGGTTCTGCCATCAATCCGTTGCCGTAACGGGTACTTTTTGCAATTTCATTGAATGGGCAAAACTGTGCGTCAGATATTTCTGTGTAACCGCAATCGAACATTCTTCGACCGGTATTCGTTGCTGGTGTTGATGGCGTTTGCGTTTCTGTTGCCCTCGGTCATGCTGTTGGCAGGGACTGCGGTCAAAAGTCACAGCAACAAAATCAAGGACTGGCTGCCGAAAGATTACGCCGAAACCCGTGACCTGGTCGAATTTCGCAAACACTTTGCTGCCGACCAGTTTGTTGTTGTCAGTTGGCCGGGGTGCAAAGTCGGCGGCGATCGTTATGAACTGAATTCGGAACCAGATGATCCCCGTATCGAAATATTGGCTCAGTTGCTGACGGATGGAGTTCTCCCGGAGCCGGTGGTCACCGATAACGCCGCCGTCAAAACCGACGTTGATGCCGACCTGCATCGACGGGAATTGCAATCGAATCTGCCAGATTTCATCAGCAGCGTGAGGACTGCGCGGCGCACACTGGACCAAATGACTTCCGGTGCCCATGGGTTACCATACAAAATCGCTGCCAAACGGCTGCGCGGTTCGTTGATTGGTCCCGACGGATCGACGTCGTGCATTGTTATTCAATTGTCTGATGCCGCATTGGGCAAATTCCGGGAAATTATTGGGCGTCCGGCCAGTGGATGGTTGCGCGTATTTCAGGAAGAGGGCCTGTTGTTCCAGGCGATGCGGGAATGTGGAATCGAACCTGAAACTGCACTTATCGGTGGCCCACCTGTCGATAACATCTCGATTGATGAAGAAGGTCAGCGGACCCTGTTGCGTTTGGCCGGGCTGGCAGGTCTGTTGGGTCTCGGGCTGGCATGGTTTTCACTGCGCAGCGTTGTTTTAACGGCGATGGTATTTGCCTGCGGCATCATTTCTGCCGCCGGCAGTCTGGCACTGGTTGCCTTGATGGGTGATCACACCGACGCGATCATGTTCTCAATGCCACCTCTGGTTTATGTGCTTGCCATTTCCGGCGCGGTTCATTTGATCAACTATTACCGCCAATCGGTTCTTGATGACGGAATCGACTTGGCCCCCGAGCAATCACTGAAAAGAGGCTGGAAGCCAGCACTGCTATGCAGCATCACGACGGCACTTGGCTTGTTGTCACTGTGTACCAGCGACCTCGTACCGATTCGCAAGTTCGGGCTGTATGCGGCGGCGGGCGTGTTGATGATGCTCGTGACATTGTTCCTGTTGTTGCCCGCGATGCTGAAGCTCTGGCCGATCCGATCGTTCGTGGTCAACCAAGCTGAAAGCATCAAAAATGGTTTTACGTCAGCCGTCGAACATTTTTGGGATAGAGTTGGACGGTTCATCATTCGCCGCTACGTTTGGGTTGGTTTGGTTTGCCTGTTGTTCATTGGCTGGGCGAGTTGGGGATTGACGTATGTCAAATCCAGCGTAGACCTGATGAAATTGTTTGGACCCGAGGCACGGATCCTGCATGATTATCACTGGATGGAGGAAAACCTGGGGCGGTTGGTTCCCATGGAAATCGTATTGCGTTTCGACAATCGCTGTATAGCGCAACCGGAAGGGAACACAGAGGAGAAAACTCCTGTTGGCCTTCCTCAGGTTGAATTGGCGACAATGGATCGGATGGCCTTGGTT